>NZ_NFKD01000100.1:0-7738 GCF_002160215.1 Bacteroides sp. An19
AGGAACACCTGACCTGCGATGCGCAACACAATCCATACCGCATACAGGCATACCGACCACATCACTACCGTATATACCCTGCCTAACCACTTCTTGAAGTTTATCCGTATCCGTTTCATCCGTCCCAAACCAATTTATCTGTTATTCTTTGTCACCAGAAAACCTGTCTCCTGTCCTTTATCTCGAAAATGCGCTCGTCATGCCCTTCGGTATGGTTTTTCAGATACAACAGGGCACCTTGAGGAACCTCATACTCCAGCACGTCCGAACAGGCTGTCCGCCGCCCCAACGAATGCCAACTCCCCTTATCAAAATAGAACAACTCATAGCACTGCCCTTGCCGCACAAAATTACCACGGTTTCGGGGTACATATACTATCTTTCCCACCTTACGCGGATAGCCTAAGTCAACGCCCGCCCAGCCGCCTTCTGCCTGCTTGTAATCGAATGAAGTGAACGGGTCACCGTCGAACACATTAGTGTATTCATGCGAACCGTCGTTGTCATAACAACCCGGAGTACCGATGACCTTCCCTTTCAGCCTCACCGAATCATCCGGGCATTCGTACAGGTAAAGCTCACCAATGTTGCAATAGCTGTCCTTGCCACCACGGTAACGGATGTAGCGGTAAGATTTCGTCACTTTGGGATAGACCGTTGTAAACAGGCGGTAAGGGAACTCCTTTATATAATAAAGCGTGTCCGCATCCCGGAAGTCACGCCGGTTGCTTCCCTCTACCACACCACCTACCATGCGGTAGACAAGGTCGCCGAAATGAAGGTTGTATTTACAATACACCTGTACGCGTTCTTCCGCACCCTGCGGTGAATAAAAAGACAGTTCCCCCGTTTGCTTGTCTATGCGGAATGGGTCGGTCAGGATTTCCAGTTGCGTTCCTTTCCCTGTAGCCAGAACCGCTACCACACCACCGTCTACATCCGTAAACGTCACTTCTTTCCCCTTACGGTAAGCTATATCTATCGGGGTCCATCGGAGGTGTTCCGACAGGCAGAGATAAACCGGTTCGTCCTTTCCCACTTCCCGGTACATGTCTTCCACATCGATTGCCAGCCGGTTGGAATGCGCCAGATAAAAGCGCGAGACATCCTTAAACAGCGGAAAGCGGAACGTAGGATAGACCGTCTGCATATCGGCTATCTTCCCTGCCAGCTCCCGGTTCAGGCTGTAAGTCATCCGTGCCACCTTTGCCTTCAATACGTTATGTTTCTTCGAACTGATCCATACTTCCGGCTCGGTAATGTAAGTATCGCCGTTCTTATCTATCGTAAACGCCCAAAAGTGCGAAGCGTTGTTATCGCCCCGCTGCAATGTCCTGTCTATCCCGGCAGGTATCCCCAACGCCCGAAGCAGATACACCACCCCGTCCGTATATTCCCGGCAAGAACCCGATTTCCATTCCACTGCCCTTACACCGATATGGGGACCGCTGGGGAAAAGGGAAGTCCAATTATACTCTTTCTTTCCCCAAATGTCCATAACCGCCTGTGCTGCTGCCAGAGGATCATCGGCATTGGCAGTAGCACGCAGGCTGTCAAGCAGCGGGTTATACTTCCGGTAAACAGCCTCACGCCACTTTTCCAATGGTTCATCACCTATCCGGTAAGGCAAAATGTATTCACAAAAGTCAGTAAAAGAAACATTTTTCCCCCACGGTTGTTCCTGCCACACCTTGAATGCCCAGTCGATATGGCAAACCAAGAAAGCGGAATCCACTTCTTCTATATCACGCTTTCTGACTAATGAAGATTCCGAGAACGCCCCGTCCGCTTGCTTTAACGAATCTACCAACCGCTGCGGCTTATAGTTCCCTTTACTGAACAGTTCAAAATATTTCCGGTATTCCTCCAGTGCCTTCCCGTCCTTATAGCCATGATAAGGCATATTCTCTATCAAGAAACAAGCCGCACGGTATTTCAGCGTGTCGCCCTCGTAATGGCGCAACACTTTTTCTAACTCCTCACGGTTACCGCCTGCCAACTCCAATGCCGAGTCTAATCTGGTTTCGTCACGACACAAAGCCATGCAGATACAAACAGTCCCTATCAAGCACGCAACTAAAAGTTTCCTCATCTTATCATTAATTGGAATAAAGAATATGAATATCCGCATTTTGCCATAGCACACAGATGACACAGAAGTTCACAGAGGAACACAGATTTTTATTTTCTATGCAGACATAGCGCAGCCTGAATTTAATCTGTGTAAATCTGTGCGTTTCTGTGTGCTATTGGCACTTTGCGGACATTCATTATAAAGAATGCCAATCAAACAGAAAAGCGGCAATTATTTATCCGGCCAGCCACCACTCAATTTATATCGACATATCGGATTGTCTTCATTAGGACAAATGCATAAAATCAAACCATCTCCAATATTCAGCACTTTCAAGACTTCGCATATTTTCCTTTCATTGTGCCTTCTTTAATCCTATTCCCAAAATTCTTATTCCGTCATATCAAAATAAAACAGATCCGTATTTCCCTCGGATGTACGGGCAATATAAACTATCCGGTGTAATCCCGCATCTACAAGAAAAGCCTGAGAGTAGTGAGGCAAGGAATAAGTTTTCACATAATCCAAGTTCCAATCTAAAACGACAATACGGGATTTCATCTCTGCAGTCGGAGAAAACGAACGTTCTTCCTCCACCGACTGAGCCATCAAATAAATATAATTTTCATCAGACTGGACATCGGTAAAACAAAGCAGGCTCTCCCCCATAACCGAACTGTTTTCATTGCCTAAAACCGGACATACCTCTTTTTCTCCCAAACGAACACTTTTTTGCAAATTGCCTTGCTCATCATAAAGAAACACTCTATTATAATAAAACATAGCCGATACGATTTCTTTCCGGCTTTCACTGTAAGATATCCGATTCATATTCATCACCGAAAAATCCCTTTCCGGCTCCAACAACGAAGACGGAAAATCAATCCAGTCAAACTGACCGGATGACACATCAAACCGGAAAAACAAACCCATCCCATTATCCATATTGCCATAATACACACTGCCTGCCCGAAATAAATCCGGCGAGCCAATGATTTCCTTCGGCAAAGATATAGCTACAACAGCATTTTCCTGTTTATGCAAACATCTGTGTAAATCTATTTCCTTTATTGATGCCAAATTCACATCATACACTTCCAATTTTCCACCTACATAATCTTCCCCTCCAAAGAAAAAAGGGAACAAAAAGTCTGACGGACCATTCCCATTCATTCCAAAACTTCCTTTTATCTGATAACCGTTACGGTCATAAACATAAAAACAAGGTTCATCATCACGTCCGATAACTATCAGAAAAGAATCACATACACACATCTTATCTGCACGAAGCACCTCCGTAATTCCCGTTGCGTGAACTTGAGGATGAACAACACGAGTCTCAGTCAATATGATTTCCGAGTTCTTTTCAGTACAACTGCTAATGATGACTAATGCCAAGACCATATAACTTACAAGCCTATTCATAATATCAAGTACTTATCAATCTAAAGGTGTGCCAGGACATTATATTTCCCGACATACCTAATACTTATTTTTTAAAAGCAAGTCCCTTTATTATAGGTCGATGTATATCCCCAAACACAAGTTCCGCACTTACACATAAATGCATTTCCAGTTCCACCGGAATAACAGGTTATATGATGCCCAGTCTCATTTCTTGCCAACGCTTCCACATTAGCTAACTCTAAATCTGATAATGTTTCCGTCTTCTGTGACTGGCTATAAGCAGTATAACCTGCCGCTACGGCTACTGCCGCAATAAAACTGAATCTTATAATTTTTTTCATATGCTATAATTGTTAAAAATGTTAGTATTTTATCCGTTACTTTCACCTGCAAAGCCGCAAATCCCCGATTTGCGTATCTTCTGTTTTCTTCTTAACTTTGCATCGGTCTATCCTCCTTTCTATTTTAGGGTTTGACTGGAGTGGAGACATACAAGTTTTCTTCTAAACACTTTCTGTATCGTTTCCATTCCTTTTATACTTCTTGCGGCATTATTTGTGCATTTTATGGATGTTATCATGATTATATAATCAACGATTATTACCAGAATACCTGCCTGCCATCTTTTATCTCGAAAATCCGCTCGTCTTTCCCACGGGTATGATTAATCAGATAAAGCAAGCTGTTTTCCGGAACCGTGTAGACCAAAGAATCCGCAACCGCTTTTTGGCGACCGGCTGAATTCCACCGCCTGCCTTTCCAATACAGCAATTCATACACATCACCTTTACGAATAAAATTATCACGGTTGCGGGGCACATACACAATCTTGGCTATACGATGCGCACTCCCCAAATCCAAGCCTGCCCATCCGCCTTCGGCATACTTATAGTTGAATGAAGTATAAGGATCCCCATCAAACACATTGGTATATTCATGGGAACCGTCCTGTTCGAAGCAACCGGGCGTACCGATAACCTTGCCTCGCAATGCCCAACCACTGTCAGACGCATCATAAAACGCAACTTCCGCAATGTTGCAAAAGCTTCCGTCACCTCCTCTGTAACGCACATACCTATAACTTTTCCGGTTGTCTACCCACAGCGTATTATACACCTTTCGGGTACGTCTTTTACCAAAAACAACGTATCGGTATGTCGAAAACCGACATCATTACTTGCTTCGAATACACCGCCAGGCATACGGAATATGAAAGTCTCGTTATACAGATGATATTTAAAATAAAGAGCAACCGTGTCCTGTTTGTTGCCCGGATTGAAGTAACGCAAGTTTCCCGAAGTTTTCTCCAACAATATCGGGTCGGAACACAGTTCCAGCCCCTGCCCGTCCCAAAAGGCAAGCCGGAAAATGATGTCCCCTTCCACATCATGAAAGCGGATACTGTCTGACTCCATGTGGGTATAAGCGACTGGTATCCAACTGTCTCTGCACGAAAGGCACAGATAAACGATATCGGATGTCGTTTTTTCCGAATACAGCACTTCTTTGGGCAACGTCAATGTGCGGTTCCACCTGCCGGCATATTCAGGTGTCACATCCTTGAACAGCGGATAGCGGAAAGTAGGATATACCTCATCCGACGGTTTATCCAAGTCTTCCATCATCGACGTGTTCAGGCTATAAGTTTCCCGATACACTTTCCCTTTGGGGTTCCATAGCTCAGCGGCGGGACGCAACGGAGGGTTGGGATATTCCACTTCATACGTTTTCCCCTCTTGATCCAGCACGAAATTCCAAAAATGAGGGGCGTTATTGTCTCCCCTCATCACCATGACATCCGTTCCGCACGCGATACCCACCGAACGGCATACATAAATGAACAAGTCTGCCAACTCCTTGCAGCTGCCCGAACGCCACTCTACCACTTTCGGCCCTATATGGGGACCCGTAGGGAATGAACTCGTAAAATAAATCCGCTCTTTTATCAGCGTGTCCAGCAAGACCCGTGCCGCAAACAGCGGGTCGGCAGCCTGCGGCATGCCGCGTATGCTGTCCAGCTTCGGGTTATAACGTTCATAAATCCGTTCCCGCCATTCTTCCGGCACTTCATCGCCTACACGATAAGGAAGAATGTATTCACAAAAGTCCTGAAAGCTCACATTCCGTCCCCAAGGTTGCGCTTTCCATACCCGGTAGGCATGGTCGATGTTTTTCACCAAATAGGCAGAATCGATGACCTCGACATCCCTTCTCCGCTGCAGACTGCCCATAAAAAATTCGCCATCCGCCTTCTTCAACGAGTCTATCAGTTCGCTTGACGTTTTCCGGGTATGCGTAAAGCAGGTGAAATATTTTCTGAACTTTTCCAACTCTTTACCGTCATAATACGTATGATAGGGCATGTTCTCTATCAGAAACCGTGCCGCACGGTATTTCAGCGTGTCATCCTCGTAATGACGCAATACTTTTTCCAGTTCAGCACGGTTCTCGCCTGCCAAACTTAAGGCTGCTTCGAGACGTTGATTGTCATGCGTGCAAGATACAGCACACAAAATGATAAATAAAACCCATATTTTCAAGCACCATCTCATTGCTTTCTTGTTTTTCGTATTATCTTCTCATCTTTTTTAATCAATCTCAATGCCAAACTAAATAGTATTGTCAATATTCAAGTAAAATACGACTAAATATTGATTGGATTTTCCAATAAAATCTACAAAAAACGGCTATATTCAATTAGACTTCAAAGCCACTTCTATAATTTATGCTATATACATTATTTTTAAAATACCACCATTATACTTATCAATTTACATTATCATCTATTGAAAAACGAAGCAATTCTGTTTCACCTTTCTCCGCTATGGCATAAATGATTTTATCCTGATCATCCACACAAAAATTCTTTATTGGATAATCCAATTCAAACTTGAAATCTGGCTTGCCATCCCATTTGATACGATAAATGCTATTCCCTTGAAAAGCTTCCAGTTTTGAATCAGCGAAACTTTTTCCGGAATATAACAAATATATGTAAGAGTCTGTTGCATAAGCCGCTAAAAAAGCCTGTTTACAATGGGCACTTACCGGTGCAGAAAATTCATTTTCATTCTCCTCCGGCCTATATTCCGGATATCCTCCTGCAAAATGATAGGTTTCTTCTATCTTGACACTATCAACCGAATAAATGGAAAATATAGGTGCTGACCGGACTGCATAAACTAATTTATCCAACGAAGGATTCATACATAAAGTACCTTGATAGGCCATGCCACGCAAACGGTTGGATATGGAACGTTCTTGTTGGTCTCGATAAGGATATTCTCCCCAATAGGCAACCGCGCCATGCGGGTCGGTCAAGGTTAACATATTGTTATCATAAAAGCCCATCCCTACAAAAGAATTAAAACGGGTAGCATATACTTTAGTGCTAAGCAAACTGTCTTTCTTCACTAAAGAATATTCTTCAATCCCTCTTTTTATATCATGCAGATTGACTTGAACCAATTCATGCTTAAAACAATCATAAATCCCCAGCAAAGAATCCGAAGGCATTCTGGCTAAAGAAAATACTTGCAAGAATTCATTTCCCCCCTGACCTTTCCGGCCAAATGACCATATTCTGCCGTCTTCATGACGCAAATCAATCATTGTAAAAAGAGAATCTGCTATATTATCATAAATCACAAGATTTGAATCCACACAATGCATCAAAAAAGGCTGCCCTAACATAAGCCTTTCCGTAAACAATTGCCGACCTTTTAATTGTTTTACAACAAATGACTTATCAAACTCTTGCATCGACACATCATCTTGCTGCTGACAAGCAGTGATTAAAAATATTTCAACAACTAATGCTACTATTACAAATCTTAATTTAACCATAATTTTCATCTTTTAATTAAGGGACTTTCTGCAAACTTGCTCGTTCTATAGAAAGTCCCACTATTCACTACATCCTATGAATAATGAATGTAACGATCACCTATACAACCGCCCCAACCCCAAAATTTACAAAAATCAAGGGTTTGCGTAAAACAACCACTACAATCATTCCCTACTTCATAAGAAGCCAAAGCTTCCACATTATCCAATGCTATGTCTGACAAAAAAACACGTTGCGACATAAATGATTGATAAATGCCAAATCCACCACAAATAAACATTATCAATCCAATATCATTTCAATTTCGTCTTTGCTTTGAGCGAAGCAGAAAGAAATACTCATCAGCACACACAATAATGTAATCAGTTTTGTTTTCATAATCTTTTTTGTTTTTCGTTTCCGCAAAATTC
>NZ_NFKD01000101.1:0-7317 GCF_002160215.1 Bacteroides sp. An19
AGCGGGCTATCTGACGAAGAACAGGAGCGAAAAGAACCAAAAAATCGCCCAAAGCACACACGAAAACGGATACATCAAGCCAAGAAATACTTTTTGGAGAAATTCAAAACAGCTTCTTAATAAGAGCCCGATTTCTGCCCCTACTGCCAAACAAAAAATGCGGAAGCACTCCGACACCCGATTAACGATAATCTTTGTGTCACCGTGCTTCCGCATTCTATTTATTGCGTATAAAGCTGCAGCCTATTTGCAATTACCGGTACAACGTGGTTTGATTTGTTTAAAGAAATCATTTCCCTTGTTATCCACCAGAATAAATGCCGGGAAGTCTTCTACTTCAATCTTCCAAATAGCTTCCATACCCAGTTCTGGATATTCCACACACTCGATGCTCTTGATGTTGTTCTGTGCCAGGATAGCAGCAGGACCACCGATAGAACCCAAATAAAAACCTCCGTGTTTCTTGCAGGCATCGGTTACAGCCTGGCTACGGTTTCCTTTAGCAAGCATAATCATACTACCTCCATGACTCTGGAACAAATCCACATACGGGTCCATACGTCCTGCTGTAGTCGGTCCCATTGAGCCACAAGCCATTCCTTTCGGGGTCTTTGCCGGACCAGCATAATAAATCGGATGGTCTTTGATGTATTGCGGAAGGTCTTCACCTCTATCCAGACGCTCTTTCAACTTGGCATGAGCGATATCACGTCCTACGATAATCGTACCGTTCAATGACAGGCGGGTGGCTACCGGATATTTGTCAAGTTCGGCAAGAATTTCTTTCATCGGACGGTTCAAATCTATTTTAACCGCATTTCCTTCTCCTGCCTGACGCAATTCTTCCGGAATCAGTTCGCCCGGATTCGAATCCAGCTTTTCAATCCAGATACCGTCTTTGTTGATTTTACACTTGATGTTACGGTCGGCCGAACAAGACACTCCCAAGCCTACCGGACAAGAAGCACCATGACGAGGCAAACGGATAATGCGTATATCGTGTGCATAATACTTACCACCGAACTGTGCACCCAATCCAATATTATGAGCTTCTTCCAATACTTTCTTTTCCAACTCCACATCGCGGAAAGCGCGTCCGTATTCATTGCCCGTAGTAGGCAGGTTGTCGTAATAATGGGTAGAAGCCAATTTCACCGTAAGCAAATTCTTTTCGGCAGAAGTACCGCCAATGACAAAAGCGATATGATAAGGAGGACAAGCCGCGGTACCCAGCGTTTTCATCTTTTCTACCAAGAACGGAACCAACGTAGCAGGATTCAGAATTGCCTTGGTTTCCTGATACAAATAGGTTTTATTGGCAGAACCTCCACCTTTGGTTACGCACAAGAATTCATATTCCATACCTTCGGTAGCCTCAATATCGATTTGCGCCGGAAGATTGCAACGGGTATTCACTTCTTCGTACATGCTGAGTGGCGCATTTTGCGAATAACGCAAGTTGTTTTCGGTATAAGTCTTATACACTCCCAGTGACAATGCTTCTTCGTCGCAATAACCGGTCCATACCTGCTGGCCTTTTTCTCCGTGAATGATTGCCGTACCGGTATCCTGGCAGAAAGGCAATACACCTTTGGCTGCCACTTCGGCATTGCGCAAGAATGTCAGTGCTACATACTTGTCGTTTTCGCTTGCCTCGGGGTCGTGCAAGATTTTTGCCACTTGCTCGTTGTGTGAACGGCGCAACATAAATGAAACATCGTGGAAAGCGGCATTTGCCATAGCTGTCAGACCTTCCTTTTCCACTTTCAGAACAGGTTTTCCCTCAAACTCGCTTACAGAAACATAATCTTTTGTAAGCAGATAGTATTCAGTAGTATCCTTACCTTTTTCGAACATCGGCTGATACTTGAATTCTGGAGTTGTTGCCATAATCGATAAGATATTAATTGTTAGTTATTACGTGTGAGCAAAGTTACAAAGTATTATTGAAATATTTCCTTAAATAAACGAGTTTTTCAAGTTTCTACAAAAAGTTTTTCTCGTCTTGATGTTTCCGTTTTCAAAAGAGTTTCTGAAATTCACTCGCTTGCCCGAAGCAAGTCTTTCATCAGCACATCGGTTCCTGGGAAACCGGTGTATTGGTCTTGCAGCTTGCCATCATAGCTGATTACCAGATAACCCGGTATGGCTTTTATGCCATACGTCTGACACAGGTAATCCCATTGTTCTTTTTTCAGGCGATAATGTACTCCTTTGATATCCGTAATAGCCGTCTTCCACTCAGCTTCAGGTGAAGAAGGTCCGGTCAGATAGATATACACGATATCTTTCGATGCCAGTTTTTTCTTTAAATCGCGAATGGCAAACATGCTCTTCCGGCACGGTCCGCACCATGTTGCCCAAAAGTCTATCAAGACAGCTTGTCCCCGGTAAGAAGAAATGATAGACGGCAGAATATCCGCCCCCGATACATTCTTGTCCAGTTCGGCTATCACAAAACTCTTGTTCGATTGTGCCAAAGCAGCTTGCGCTTCAAGAGCCTCAGCCCTTTCCTTGACATATTTCTGAATTTCAGGCTGAGTTATGGTTTTCATCAGCTTCTTGTCATCGGAAGAGAACCTATGTTCTTTCACAAAGTTCTGATATACCTCACGTGCTTTCTTCACGTCTTCCCACAAGTCTACCACCTGTCCTTTATCGCGCTCCATATATTCCAGGTATGTGGTATAGTCGTATCCGTAACGGAAATAGGGCGACTTCACGATACCCGGCATTGCTCCTTTTTTCCCCAGTACTACCAGTTCATTCATTTTCAAGTTCAACAAGACATACTGACGATAAGCTTCTCCCACTTTTTTATCATCCTGTAAATTACGCTCATACCTGTCGTAATGTCCTTTTACGAATTCATTGAACCTGTCTGCCGACTGCTCAGAAGCCATGAACTTAAAATCCGGGTCTTCTTCCATTGATAACGGATAGCCCCACGTAGCCAACTCATCATTCAGGTTCGCCATACTTCCATCGAACCATGCCTTTTGCTGTTGTCCGTACTTTTCCTTCAACAGGTGGGAAGCCGACATGCTCAACCGAGGCAGATGGATATATACCGTAGTTTCTTCGCCCGGCACAAGGAACATATCCAGTTGTGCTTTGTTTATCTGCAATTTGGCTCCCCCTGCCAACAACAAGTCGGTTTCGATATGGAAAGAACCATCCTGACGTATACGCACGGTTTGCCCCCACTCATTATAAAACAACCAGTCGGAATGCCGAAAGACAACTTCCAATTCCATCGAGGGGTTGTAACCCAAGATATAACCGTTGATAACCGCCTTGCCCGATTTCAATTGAGGTTGAGGCAAAGTGCGGCTTTGTTCGAAACGTCGAGTCTGTAAGAAACTGGGTACGTATACATACGGCTCTATTCCCGTCAGCTGTACTCCATAGATGGTCCACCCCTCGTCTTTTTCCACAAAATCTACTGTATGTATACCCTGGGGTATCGGAGCAAACGACAAGATAATATCCATTTTTCCAGAATCCGGAATCCGTTCGGGAACCGTTTTCCCATCGATAGACACATGAGCAGCCTCGCGCAAAGGAAACTCTTGCTTGCCACTCCGCAAACAGGTATTCGATGAAATGACCGCCACTTCACCCGGCCTGCCATACAAAACAGCATCTACCTGTGTCTGTTCATCGGTCTGAATGATTTTCTTGATTTCTATCTTCGACGTGGTAGCAGTCACAAAACAGGGATTGGTAACATCTCTTTTCCGATAATTTTCAGCCTGTGCCGTCAAGGCAATACAGCCCAACAAACACAATATCCAGACATACTTTTTCATAATACACTCCTCCTTATCTTTATTCATACATCACGCTTCATTTTCATTCAACAGCCCCTTGAGCCTGTCAATCAATTCATTGCCCAAGGCTGTCTTAACCTTGATGTGTTCCAGAACCGCCGTTACAAACGGATTGCTTTCGAACACCCCCCTCACTTGTTCAAAGTCGAGCTGTTGTTCCGTCTTGCTTCCATCGGCACCGAAGCCTGTCATCGAAGTCAATGAAAACTCCTTTTGGGCATCTTCGTATACCATCCGGTCCAGCCACACCACAGACTCTTGCCATTGCCGTACGATAGCCACAATATCCCGGGCAGTCACCTTGTCGGCCTCCAGATGATAAAAGTCCAACATTTTCTCGTAAGCCCATGTCCATTCATACGTATAATAACAGGCATGCATTTCGGCAAAACGCTCGTGCATCTGCTTCACCGTGCACAATGTTCCAGCCTCGATTTCACTCATCACCCGTTCTATCTCGCTCTTAGGTGCTATCAGTCCCGAGACGTCCACCCATTCGCCCTTTCCTATGGATGTATCGGGCACAAGACGTTGACGGATTTCCTCGTCGCTCCGGAAACGAATGTTTTCAAGCCGCTTGATGACCGAATTTCCCAAGAACTTATGAATGGCAGTTTCGTAAAACCTGATTCCTTTGTTCAAGGCCGAGTTCTTGATTTTGGCACTTTGGTATGCATAAGTTTCCGATGTTTCGCCCGATACTCTTTCCAGTTCTTTCAGGATTTCACGCCCCTTCATCATTTTCTGAATGGTGTACGGGCTGAGCAAGTTGTAATTAATCTGGTCCAGCTTCATCGGGTCTTTGCGCAAATCACGTTTCGGCCACTTCTGCGCATCGCGAATGGTTCCTACACTCCGTAAGTTAACTCCAGGAACCAGATAAGTCGTATTCTTGTCCTCTATCAGATAAGAGAAAGGAAGATTGGACGTATCCGGATGATTGACATGGCGACCCATTACCAAAGAAAAGGCTCCGATGCGTGCCGGCCACAAGACATACGAATCGGAAGTGGTTTTTGCACCACGCTCCAAAGCACCTTGGTGAATCGGTCCCAGCTTATACATGTGATTGCTCTGGTTAGACCCAGAGCCTGCATTCATAAACGAAAACATTCCTGCTATCAACAGGGTCGACTTATGATGTGTCACCGTAAACGGTCCGGCAAAAATGGCACATGCTTCGCCGTTTTCTTCTTGACAATTGCTGAAGAAAAGTGAGTCGGATGCCGAATAGTTGTGCCCCATCCGGCAGGCTTGCCCCACAAAACAACGGGTTATCATCGTACCGTCTTCGATGTGGGCACCGCTCGACACGATGAAATCATCACATACCACACCATATCCGATATGTACCGGGTCAGCAGCATTGCTATTGATGGAACCATTTTTCAACCGCCCGGCCCCTTCTATTTCACAACAATCACCGATACGTACATTCTTAATGTACCCAGCATTGACAATTGTCACATGGTTTCCGATGGTTCCCCGCTCGGAGGCATGTTCTTCGGCGTATCCCTCTATTACCGCTTTCATACGCTCTATCAACAACGGCCGGTGCCGGTACAATGCCATAATATATGCCTGATGTGCGGAAAGATGGTCGTGTATCACCACCTCACGCCCTCCAGTTTCATTCAGTACAGAAACCTCCACGCCATTGCCGAAGCGCGATTTCTTGTCCACCAAAATGATGTCGACATTCTCGATAAACGTCGATTCTCCGATATCATAATTGGCTATATAATTCTTTACGTTCTCTATCAGGCAATTGTCGCCTACCGTTACATTGTGCAATACCACGTACGACAGTCCGGCATGCTTGCGTACCCCTCCAGCCAACTGGAACTCACCCTCGAACACTCCCAGGCGTATCTTCCCCGAGAAACGGGCGTGATGTACATGTGCGGTAGTAAATCTTTCCGCTACCTGCACCTCGTTCCAGTCAGCAGCTGTACAAGCCTGTGCTTCCAGCCTGCCGATTTCTTCTTTTGTCAGCGAACGATAGGTATTCATAAGCTGCTCTCCTCATCGTAAGTCTGGTAAAGAAAATCATTGTACGGATACTTCTGCACATGCAGTTCCCTTACCTTGTTATATAATATTTTCTTCAACTCCTCCAGATTGGTCTTGTTTCTGGCAGAAATGAAAATACAGTTATCATTCAGTTTTGCCATCCAGGTGTGCATCAGTTCATCCAGTGTAATATTCTCCTTGGTTTTCGGGGTCAGGTCGTCTTCGGCTTTCTGTACATACGTATAGGCATCTATCTTGTTGAACACAATCATCGTAGGCTTACCGCCTGCCCCCAGTTCGGCTATCGTCTTGTCCACCACCTGTATCTGTTCCTCGAAGTCGGGATGCGAGATATCCACCACATGTACCAGCAAGTCGGCTTCGCGCACTTCATCCAGCGTCGACTTGAACGAATCGACCAAATCGGTAGGCAATTTACGGATAAACCCTACGGTATCCGAAAGCAAGAAAGGCAAATTATCAATAATCACTTTGCGCACAGTCGTGTCCAGCGTTGCAAAAAGTTTGTTTTCGGCAAACACTTCACTCTTGGCAAGCAGGTTCATCAGCGTAGATTTACCCACGTTGGTATATCCTACCAACGCGACCCGAATCAGCCTGCCGCGGTTCTTGCGCTGGGTAGACTTCTGTGTATCAATCTCCGCCAGACGCTGTTTCAGCAGCGACATACGGTTCAAGATGATACGGCGGTCCATTTCCAGCTGCGTTTCACCCGGTCCGCGCAGCCCTACCGAGCCTTTACCTCCTCCTGCACCGGAACCACCCCCCTGGCGTTCCAAGTGTGTCCATAACCGTTGCAGGCGTGGAAGCATATATTTGTATTGTGCCAGTTCCACCTGTGTCTTGGCATTGGCTGTCTGCGCCCGCATAGCAAAGATATCCAGAATCAGCGAAGTGCGGTCCAAGATTTTCACTTTCAATTCATTCTCGATATTCCTTATCTGTTTGGCAGACAACTCGTCATCGAATATGACCATCCCGATTTCGGTCTCTTCGTTTTCGTTCTGTTCTTGCAAATACGCCTGTATTTCCTGTAGTTTTCCTTTTCCAACGTAAGTTACCGAATTGGGCGTGTCTAGCTTCTGCGTGAAACGTTTTACCACTTCCGCACCTGCCGTTTCGGCAAGAAAAGCCAGTTCGTCCAGGTATTCATTGGTTTTTCGCTCGTCTTGCGACTGGGTTATCAACCCCACCAGCACAGCCTTTTCGGTCTGTGCTTCAGATATTACAAATTCTTTCATCCAGCTTCTTATTTCAATCAACGCAAATATAAAGAGATTTTCTATATAAACAAAGTACTGACGGCACCTTATCAAGACAAAATTCTTTTATTTTAGTTCCTATGTTTGTAATGTGCTAGCAAAATAGCATAAAGCCAAGAGAATTATTAAATTTGTAAATGAAAGAAATAACTTAATACCCCCATGACTTTATGCGTAAACAAAGTAAC
>NZ_NFKD01000102.1:0-7293 GCF_002160215.1 Bacteroides sp. An19
TTGTAACGCATAATTGTAAAAGGGTCGTTTAATGAAATATCAACTTCTTATATCATTAAAGGATTGCTTCCTATATGTAATTCGTAGCGGACGGGGCGAGTGTTACCCGATTTTGCGTTGAAAAGGCTTAATGCGATACTTTTTAGGTCTTTCCCTATGAATTTTACCTTTTATTATAAATGTTACTGGCACGTAACACGAGTGTCACACTGTATGGCTAATTTTGCATCGTCCAAAAATATAAATATTATGGATGTTTCGGCTTTAGGACAAGATAAGGAAGAAGATGATTTCCAACTGCTTTCTGCCATTGCGGAAAACATGGATACGGCAGCATTCACACGTCTTTACGGCAAGTATGCGAAGTGGGCTTTCGGGCTATTCTATTCGCGGACGGGCAGTAAGGAGGCCGCATCCGAACTGTCACAAAACCTGTGGATGTACGTATGGGACAATGCGGGGAAAATCATCGGGAACCATGACGAAAAACGGCATACAATAAAAGGTTTGCTTTATGCCGTCATAGCCAAACGCATATTGGATTTCTACCGGATGGTGGAGAGTTGCCATAACATTGTGTCGTTGGACGACGAGGAAATATGGCGCATGGTGGTGAACATCGCGGATAATAACCCGACGGTATTCTCCAAACTGGATGTGGAAGCCATCCATACGATTACCGATGAAGTGCTTGAAAGGTTCGGTGAACTGGACAAAAAGGTCTTCGTCAGTATGAAGAATGGATATACAGCCAAAGAGGTGGCTGACATGTACGGATTTACGGAAGCCACCGTCAGGAAAAAAGTGTGCGTGATGACAAAGGAAGTACGTCTGAAACTGTGTGAGGCCGGATATGTGTCCGCCATCCTTTCGTGTGTCAGTCATCCAGAACATGCCGCTTTGATTATCATGTCCAGTTCCGTCATTCATAAATCCCTGACCATTCCAAATTATTGAAATAGTAACTGTATTCGCAGTTTCCTTTCCACCTGCTTAAAGGCATGTACATGCTCAGTCCGCTGAAATGTTCCTGACTGATGGATAACTTGTTGATGAACTGCGGCGTGGCCGCCTTGTAAACGACGGTGCGGCGCAACTGCGCGTCGAACTCGTCCGTCCGCCCTTCCACAACGGTGTGGACTATATCGCCCATGTCGAAAAACACGTTGGGCACGTTGTCCGTGTGGTACGCCTGCAAGACAGACGTGTCCAGAGCCTCCATGTCGTGCAACCTACCTTGCAGGACGTTCCGGGTGGCAGTGAAAAGTCCGCCAAGTTCGGCGGCATCCACCAGTGCGATTGTGGCCGAGCGCAGTATGTCGTGCCCCATACTGTTGTAGTGGCCGTAATAGGCGACGCAGGCCTGTTCCAAATCCTCCACGCCGCCAAACAGGTACGGAAGCACCTTCGCATAAGGGATGCCCGAAGCGTCATAGTCGGCTTCCGCAAGTACCTCGGTGGGTGAAGCTATCAGATAGTCCGCCTTGTTGCGCATTTCATACAGCCCTTCTATACACCCCATCAGGCATACATCAAACCAGATATATTCCGCCACATCATCGGGGAGGGCATCCGCCAATGCATCGATTTCCATCACGCCGGACGAGGAGTCATTCCCTGGATGGTTGTCGATGCCGATGTAGCGTGTGCGCGGGAATCCGTCAACCGCATTCCCCCTCGTGCCTTGCGGCACAAGATCGGAATCGTAACCACCTGGCAGCCAACCTATCGAATGCGACCAAAGCACCAGTCCGAAACGGTCGGACGGAACAAGCTCCTTGGCCTCGCTTATCACCCGCGCCAGCGTTTCCGGATTGGCGGAGTTCTCCTCCGCATACGACTTCGCGGGACTTCCCCGCCTTGCTGCGTGATACTGAACAGGCGCGGCGTTTCACCTTCCCTGTCCACATAGACCACCGCCGTGCCCGCACTGCGCTGTGCGCCCTGCCTAAGCTGCGAGATGGTATAGTCCACTTCAGAGTCCATCGAGTTGTCGGCGGCCATATACACCAGCGTGGTATAGGACACAGGGTCGGGCGGTACGATTATTTCCTCGTCCTCCGAACAGGATGCCAGCGGCAAAAGAAGGCAGTAGCCCAAAGCCGCACGGAAAAACTTGCGCTTGTTCATATTCCTCTTCCGGTTTAATTTGCCAAAGGTAACGGTTTGATATGACAACGGGGTTACAATGGCGAAAAAAAAGCGGACGGCGGGCCCGGTATATCACCGTCCTTGCCGTCCTCCCATCACATTTTCACGCCCCGGTATTCCTTGTGTCCGGGAATATCCGGCCTGCCTATTATAATATGGTCACGGATATAGTCACGGGCTGCATCGTCCGGCTTCGGCACGTTCTCCGCTTTCGGCACCGCCTGACCGCCTTGTTCCTGCCCCTGACTTGGCGTTTCCTCATGCTTGGGTGCCAGTTCCAGCTGTATTTTGCGGTCGAGGGCGGCAAGCTCGGACTTCAACTGCTTCAATTCGTCCTCCTTTTTCCATGTCTTGCCCGCTATCTCCTGCAACTGCGGTATCTCGCGTTCCAGCACTTGGTTCTTTTCCTCGTACTGCTTGATGATGGCGGGGATGCGCTCCAACGCATTGAGGAAGTTCACTGCGGCAGCGTGGGTGTCTGCCATCGCCAGATGGCCGTTGTTGTACTTGTACTTATAATGCCCCTCGATGACAAAACGGTTGTCGATGGTCTCGCGCCCGTCGCAAATCATCCGCTCGCTGACTACTTTGATGGGGAAGCCGTACAGCTCGCCGATTTGCAGGTACTGCCCGCCAGTCGTGGCATTCTTGGCTATCTCCTGCAACTTCCTGCCGATGGCTTTCTCATCAGCGGAAACCACCCCGTAAATCCGTATCGGGTTGAGCCGGTTGTCGTCCTTTCCGGTCTTGGCGGCAGCGGTGAACTTCTCCCAGTCTTCCGTCATGGCGGCGATGACGGTTTTGTTGTCATTCAGCTCCTTTGTCTTGCCCTCCAATTTCCATTCCGAATCGCGCTTTCCCCTGTTGAACGACTTGCGTTCGCCCTCTAATGAGGCTATCTTTTTTTCGAGCTTCGCCTTGTCAAGCAAATCCGTGTTGCCGGACAGTATCGCCATATACTCCGAGAAATTCATGCCCGACTTCTCGTCCATCGCCCCCTCGTCGATGGTTCGTGCGCCCAACGCGCCGCTTTTCAGCTGACTGATGAACGTCTGCTTGCAATGCAGCAGGTTGAACTTGTACGAGTCCAGCGACTTCTCCACCGCATAGATGATGACATCCACCTTGTTGTCCGCATAGAGCTTGGCAATCTCGTTGCCCTTTCTGACCGCCCGGCCGTCACGCTGTTGCAGGTCGGACGGACGCCAGGGACAATCTAAATGATGGATGGCTACAGCCCTTCGCTGGGCGTTCACGCCCGTGCCGAGCATACTGGTAGAGCCGAACAGCACACGTACACGACCCTCGTTCATCGCCTCTATCACCGCTTTCCGCGCCTTCTCGTTCTTGCACTCCTGAATGAAGCGGATTTCATGGGCGGGTATGCCGTAGTCCTCTACTAATTTGCGCTTGATTTCGGTATAGACGCTCCAGCCGCCACCGGGCTGGTACGTGCCCAAATCCGAAAAGACGAACTGCGTCCCCTTGTGCGCGTCATACTTGCGGTAATACTCCGCTATCATCTTGGCGCAATGGCTCGCCTTGTTGTCGGGGTGGTCCTCGTAATCCGGGTCAATCATGCGCATGTCCAGTGCCATCTTCCTTGCGTAGTCCGTGGCGATGAGCATCTTCGCCTTTTCCTCCGTTTCAGACAGTGGCGGTCTGCCCAGAATGGTCGCGTCGCCCGACTTGGCGAACTGCATCAGCTTTTCGATAAACACCTCCTGGTCGGGCGTGGGCGGTATGTGGTGCAGTATCTCGTTCTTCTTCGGACGGTCCACGCCCACGTCCTCCGCCGTGCGGTAGTCGGTTATCTCGTTGTAGAACGCCGCCAGCTTGTTCTGAAAATACAAATCGTTGTATTCCGCAAAACGTTTTTTCAAGTCATTCTTTGTAATTTCAAGCTTTCCCATTTTTTACCAAGCGTTGTTGCGGATTGCCTTATTTAATCATAAGTAGAGAAATATGTCTGTAAAAAGAGAACGGATAACCTCCACAAAGGTTTCCCATGCGAAGAGGCATGTCATCCCTCTCGTCTGTAGACTTATGGAAAGCCCAACAGTCCAGCTTGCTGGCATCGTACGTTTCCATATGTCCCAACACAAAATATTTAAAAAGTGATTGGTAAAAAGAGAATTCGGGGCGGTTTTCCCCCGTGATTGTAAAATCATCCATATTGTTTATATTTTGATTATTAGACAAATCCACATCGTCTTACCACCGTGGTTACAATATCGGAACTCGGTTGGTGCGTACTTAAACGACTCTTGATGTTTCGGTTGCAAATATAAGGTCGTGAAAGGTCGGTTTGCAAATTTTACAGGATAATTTGTGTTAATAGCCTTTTTCATGACAGTCCCACTTTTAGTCGGCTTCTATGAAATTTTTGTTAATCGCATCTTGTTCCCATATAAACAGATAAAAAATGCCTACTTTTGTTTCATTCATTAATGAACAAGTAATATAGGGAGTATATATGACGAAAGATAGATTTGAAGAAGCCTTGGACTATATCTGCCACTATGATTATGTGTCAGAATTGAAAAATATCACACCAAAGGTAACAAAGGACTTTGTGGAAGTGTCTTTGTCGCTTGTCACATCTGATGACGAAATTGACTATGGCGAATATCCTTGCAAAAAGAGCATGACGAGGCTATTCCACAAAGAATTATATCCCATATTGGTGAATGATGGTTTCCTCGACGAGAAGGGGAAGGCATCGGACGAAGTCGCCGAAGCAAAAGCGTGGAAAGTTTACTTGTGTTTGACAGACGGAGATGATGTCTATGCCAGCATTCATCTCTTTGACTATACAGAAGAAGGTGTGAAGCTTGTCGGTGAATCAGCCAATTATAAATAAGCCTTGGCTCATTGTGCCCTTATGCCCTTATGAAAGGTTTAGGGGATATGCATAACTGGAGTCTGTGGGTATCTTCCGGCACCGCGATAGCAACTTTTACTCAGATTAGGTATGGCGAATTGTCCAACTTTCATCTCATACTTCCATTGAATATTTCAATGATGATAATTCACTTATCTTCTCGGCTGTGGTGGACGGAGTGGAAACAGAAACAATCGAGGTTCCACTGGAGACCATGAATGTGGTTCAGAACAGAGGGCGGTATAATAAGGTTTCTGAGTTCCATGATGAAATTCTGAGGGTGAAGAATAAGGACATGCCTCTTATTGCAAAACGTATGTGCGCATAAGGTGAGAATTGAATCTTAGATATGGTTTAAAAGTAATAATGTTACATTGTAACGTAATTACTTTCTTACGTAATTACATAATAACTGTAATCCGTTGTAAGTGAGTGTAAAATATTTCCTCCCCACCCTATCTAAGGATTAAGCTGTAATCCGCCTGTTTCCTTCTTTGGGACTACACTTGTCTAAAGGAATAAAACTTCCGGCTTTCAAATTCAGCACCTCACATTACATACTCAAGATCATCTGGTGAGATATGCAGTTTGGCAATTTGCAGCAGCTCGGTTTTAACCCACCCTGGAAATGACCCGGTGCCTTCAGGCACCAGGAGAAAGCGGAGTCTCGAAAGTGCGTCTTTTTATGTGGCTGAAGCCTTTCCGTCTTTTGTTGTCTTCTTCCATTTTTCGGTGTGTGTAGCACAGACCTTTTTCCCTCTTCCTCCAGTGTCGTATCTGGCGGCTGACATAGGTCGGTTACCGCTCCGGTTTCACAGCCGTCCTTCCGGCAATATCCCTTCTTTTATTAGGATACACCCTTCCTTCTTTTTCCGTTGACGGCAGCCTCCTTCCCCCAGCTTCAACAGCCGGCTGATGTATGCCCCTTCACCTACACTGACCCCGGGCAGCATGGACATCGAAGCACGCTTGCTGCAAATTCCAAACCGGCAGTTGCTTCATCACGGAACCTGTACGGATGAGATACTTTTTCAGATGAATTTCCGGAGAAGTCAAATCATATTTCCTTGTGCAAATTTATGGAACAGCATCCACTTTTTCCCGAAAGTGTCGGTGGACGATTCGCAAATACCGGCTTAGCCTATTAACTCAGAATCTTCCTTTTTCTGTTGTTCATAAAAAGAGTATTCGTACATTTTTTCATGGTTACCACAGAGTCTGTTCCTTATTGAAGCACCGTAAAAATGATTAATTAACTTCTAAAATTCATGCATTATGAAAAAGATTGAAAACTCATTCGTGGTATCAGGTTTCGTTGCTAATGAAGCACAGGTTCGTAACTTTGAGACAGCAAGCGTAGCACGCTTCTCGATAGCTGTCAGCAGGTCAGAAAAGAAAGGTGAAGTGACCACCTATACATCAGCCTTCCTCGCTGTCGAAGCCTGGCGCAAGAACGAGGCCGCCGATTCGTTTGACCGGATAAAGAAGGGTGAACATCTCACAGTGAAGGGATATTTCAAACCGGAAGAGTGGACTGACAGTGCGACCGGTCAGAAGCGCAACTGTATAGTCATGTCAGCCGTCGAGTTTTATCCGACCCCCGAGAAGGAGGAAGAGGCGAAACCGGCTCCATCGGAGAAGAAACCGAAAAGGACGAAGAAGACAGTATCCTAATAGAAAAGAAAAGTGTGGCTTCGGCCACCTTTTTTTACGCCCTTTCGAGGATTTATCTTGCGTACACGCAGTTCTCTTACTCCCACCGCCATATTAAGGTATGTCCGGGTTGCCTTTGCCATCTGGTGTCTATTGGTATAGACGCTTCTGGCAGAGGCAGCGGACATCCGTTCTGTTGTATAGTCCAAGACTCTGTTTTCGACCATACACATCACTTATTACTCACCCATTGCGCACCGTGCCGGCATCCTGGGGCATAACGGCTATGCTGATATGCTCCGTATGTTGGCATGGTGCGATACACAAGGTAAGGGAAACCTTGTAGGTCTTTCTTGCATATATGCAGTTCTCTTACTCCCACCACCCCATTAAGGTATCGGCTGTATTCCTACCCTATCCGGCACTTGTCAGTCTGCTCACAGGCTTACAGACAGGCAAGAGACGGGTAGGAAAAGCCACACATATCCAATCCGCATCATGCTCCGATACGGAGCTAAGGCTATGCCTTAACAACCTTTATCTCCCACCTGATATACGAATTGACATAATATGAGTGCCCGGTACAGCCGCATTGCCTACCCGAA
>NZ_NFKD01000103.1:0-7091 GCF_002160215.1 Bacteroides sp. An19
AACCAAGATCAGGAAGAAAATTAATGCCAGACCGAGAGAAAAACTCAATTTCTCGACTCCGGCTGAGGTCTTTTTCAAAAATATTTCGTAATGTTGCACTCGCTGGTTGACTCTGCCCTCCAGTCCTGCACGCGACGGACCAATCACCTTTTCACCTTTATAATACACTTGATAACAAAGCACATTCGCCCCCGACGCCGAACGCGACATGTAGAACTCGACCTGCTGCATCCCGTCGGGCGACTTCACTTCCAATTTCTCCGGTGCGGCAGCGTACATCGAAACGCCCGCCACACACATCATTATTCCTGCTACAAAATGTTTCATACGAATTTAGAAGCTGTTTTGAATTTATCGTGCGATGATTTGGGATGAGTTTTTGAGGCATTTCCGCTTCTGTGATGAGGAAGATAGCGGGCTATCTGACGAAGAACAGGAGCGAAAAGGACCAAAAAATCGCCCAAAGCACACACGAAAAAGGATACATCAAGCCAAGAAAAACTTTTTGGAGAAATTCAAAACAGCTTCTTAGTCTTTTTGTCAAGGAATACGAACGAACAGGCAAAACCACTCAACCAAAACACAATTATTTTTCATCCGAACGAATTTTTCTGCAAATCTGTTGGCTAAACGCAAGAAATCCATACCTTTGCCCCCAAAAAAACAAACCTACTTAATATAAAAAAACTATGAACAAGATTGTACTTCTGACGGCAACGGCTCTGGGAGCCTGCCTGTGGGGATGCGGAAATCCCCAAACGGTCACCGTGACCGTAACCAACCCGCTCGATGCCGAACGCACGGGCGAAATGATAGAAGTGCCCGCCGCACAAGTGTTCCAATCGCTGAACCTGCCCGACACGGCACACGTCATCGTCTGCAACGCACAAGCCCAGGAAATCCCTTACCAGCTTACCCACGACGGAAAACTGATATTCCCCGTATCGGTATCGGCAAAAGGAACCGAAGCATATACCATCCGGCAAGGGACACCGGCTGAAACCGACACCGTAGCATACGGAAGGCATTACCCCGAACGTCTGGACGACATAGCCTGGGAAAATGACCGCGCCGCCTACCGTGCCTACGGACCCGCCCTGCAACAGAAAGGCGAACAGGCATACGGCTACGACGTGTTCACCAAGAACACCGACCGCCTGGTAGTGGAAGACCGCTACGCAATGGAACTGGACACCGCGGCATGGGCAAAAATCAACGCCCTGCGCAAGGCTGGCAAAAAACAGGAAGCCGACGAACTGGTACGTCAAATCTCCTACCACGTAGACCACGGCAACGGAATGGACTGCTATGCCGTAGGCCCCACACTGGGCGGAGGCACCTCGGCACTGATGCCCGACTCTGCCATCGTCTATCCGTATTGTTATAAAGAATATGAAATTCTGGACAACGGCCCGTTGCGCTTCACCGTGAAACTTACCTTCAACCCGCTGACGATAGGAAACGACACGGACGTAGTGGAAACCCGCATCATCCGGCTCGACAAAGGCTCGCAGCTGAACCAGACTACCGTAACATATGCCAACCTGAGCCAACCCACCCCCGTGGCAGGAGGAATCGTGCTCCATGCCGCCAATGCCGAAGGCTATGCCCACAACGCACAGGAGGGATATATCGCCTACGCCGACCCTACCACCGAACCTCAATCGGACAACGGCATCGTCTACGTAGGTGCCGTATTCCCCGATACGACAGTGCAGACCAAAGTGCAGCTCTTCGAAAAGCCCGCGGGCGATGCGTTGGGACACGTATTAGGAATCTGTACCTACCGTCCCGGCGACACCTTCACCTATTACTGGGGTTCGGGCTGGAGCAAATACGGCTTCGACACGGATGAATCGTGGACCGATTACCTGAAAGCCTATGCAAAACAGGTGCGCCACCCGTTGCAAGTGACCGTAAAGTAAGCTTTCCGGCACTTTGAAAAACGTGTAAAATGCAATTCAGAGGTCTGAATCGGGCTTTGCAGACGTGCAAAATCCATTTCAGACCTCTGAATTTGACTTTGCACCACTTGCAAAGTCTGTTTTAGACCTCTAAAATCCATTTTGCACCGCTTCGAAAGCCGATTTAGACCTCTGAAAACCATTTTGCAAGTGGTGCAAAGCCTGTTTCAGACCTCTAAATTCCATTTTGCATCACTTCGAAGGTGCCAGTAGGACGAATTGTTTTGAAACGCAGATTTTCGCAGATTCACGCAGATTTGATTCACATTGAAATTTATAATCTGCGAAAATCCGCGTGAATCTGCGTTTCTTCATCGTGCCGCTTCATTTATACGTTTACCTATTCTTTTATGTCCCAATACACCACGTAACGCTGGCGGTGCACATCGTAAAGGGGCAACACCGTCACGCCGTCTGCCGTGCGGAAGCGCAAACCGTCCTCCGAAATCCGCTGCACGCTGTTTTCGGGATGCCCCGCATCCCACTTCAAGCCGGTGGGCAACCCTTCGGGGATATGGTAATCGTAGGTGTAATAGTCGTTATACTTCGACGGGTCCGAATCGGGGGCAGGCGGCAACATTCCTTCCGTACCCAAGGCTCCGGCAAGCACCACCGGACCGTAGAGCAGGGCGGCGCGGTGAGGATTATCAGGCGCGGACTCCAACGTCAGGTGCATCGGATAGGTCGCTTCGATGCGGTCGCCATCCTTCCACTCCCGTTCTATCGCGATATACGAACCGGGCTGCTGGCGTACCTTCACCCGCTTGCCATTAACACGGACTTGCACATCTTTGCTCCATGAAGGATAGCGCAGGCGGAACGTAGTGCGCACCGCTCTACCGGCTCGGCAGTCTGTACCTTTCCGGCGATGCCGTATTGCCAAGCCACTACGGTAACCTTTATCGGGAATCTGCTGCGAGGAGGTATCGGTGTAAAACGCAATTCATTGCCGCTTACTTCGGCGGGTCCCTCCTTTACGTAATAACGGACAGGCAACCCACAATCGGATTCCGCATGCAAAACGAGACGTTCCGTGCCATGCCGGACATCATTCAAGCTGGGAAACAATATGCTTTGCCTCTTCCCCTCTGTTATCCGAAGAGGTACTTTCATCTCCAACTCTTGCACCACACCTTTATACACTTTATCTCCCGGATGGCTTGCGACCAATGTAATGCTTCCGCTCCTCTGTGGATTATCCATCCCTATCCGGTTAAAACTGAGCACAAACGTTGTATCGTCCACTTTCTCAACCGGACCACACACACAATCTATACGAATAGCACCTGCGGCATGTTCATCAGTCCTAACGCTGCGCGTACTGTCTGTAAAACAAGTCTGCAAATGAAAAGTCACCCCGTCTGCTTCAGGAGAAAAAGGCACAGATATACGTACGTGGGCTTTCGAATCATACTTCACCAACCCGCCCTTTTGTCTGATGCCGATGTATTGCATCCGCTTCCCCAGATGCTTGCGGTAACGGGCTTCGGTAAGCTCTGCCATCTCTTCATCGAAATACCAAAACGCATCGTGAGTATCGCCTTTATAATCCGAATAGGGAGCTGGTTCCGGACGCTTGCCTTCCACCGGACTCCAACGGGAAGCCAGCCAGCCTGCCCGTACATTTACCGGCTTCAGCTTACCCGAGCCCTCATCCAGCCGATGCTCCATTGCTTTTCCGATAAACAACGCGATATATGCTGCCGTCTCGTCCGCTACATCGAAATGTCCCCTGCCCGTATCGCACAAGAAAGAGATACAACTTTCGGGATACATCATGCGGAAAGCCAATGCCGGATTGACCCGTGCTTCCCACCATTCGTATTCACCTTCAATCATCAGCCCCGGAATACCATCGATGTTCCGCGTGCGTCCCCACTCCAGATTTGCTCTCCCGTATCCAGTCAGATTGGTGCGCGGAGCATCGCCGTGTAAGGAAATGACAGCCAATGTCCGCTCCGGATTCCATGCGGCAAAGTTCCATGGGAAAGTAGCTTGCGCCGAGTGCCCTATCGGCACAATCGGCACGTCAACCAGTTCCGTATATCCGCTCACTTCCGCCAAGTCGGCAAGCATCTTGTCGAAAACTTCCTGTACACCGGTTGTCACATCCCACCGCTGGTCTAATTCAGGTGTAATCCATATCAAGGCAACTCCTAACCGTCCCATCGCCTCACGGAATGCGGAAAGATGAAACAACGTTTCTTCCGACATATTCTGTTGTCCCACCATTACCGCCTTCACCCGTTCGCACGCAGGAGGTATCCACAGGAACGCTTCCTGCGGTTCCCCTGTTTCTCTTGACACGCATCCTTTCACTTTTACCGACCATTGCCATTCGGCGGCGGAAAGAACAGTTCCACACAACAAACATATTAAACATACAATATCTAATTTTCTCATTCTACTCTATTTTTTATATTTCACATCCAACAAACCATTCTGATAATTCACATGCATTGCTTCGCCGTTCACAATCAAGCGGGAAGGACGTTTTCCCGAACGGAAAGACGCATTTACATAAGGTTGTCCGTCTACCCATAAGTTCAAATCTCCACCGGCTGCCTTTTGTACAAAAAACAACTTAGAAAGTGAAGCAAAATACGAAACCCCATCACGGCGCAATGCACTGCCATAAGCCAGGAACAGTTCATCCGCCTCCGTAGGATTATCTCCCTCCGGATAAGACACGGCAAACATATAGGCATCGGTTACCCAACCATCCGCTTCTATCCACGAATTGCTATGCATCAACCGTCCGTCTGCCAACTGGTTGATGTAAATGTCCGTCACTTTTCCTTTATTTCGGATACGAAGTCCAATCCAGCCTTTTCCTTCCCTTCGCTCCATAACCGGAAGTTCTTTTTGAGCCACACTGTCTTTCAAGATGATAGCCGTCACTCCTTTAATCCGGTCAAACTTCCCGGGTAAATGAAACGAATAATAAGTTTCCGTCCCTTTCAAATCTTCGGTAGGAGCAGAAATGGCTTCCCAATATAAATCTTCCGGATAATCGTGTACAAAATCAGACAATGCCAACAAACGGGGATAAAGCGGGCGTATCACCACCGATGCATCTCCTTGGGTAACCGTAACGTCCGCACCCCTCTTCTTCCAAGTACCACCCGGATGCCATAACCATTCAAACTCACCGTAATCGTGTGTCTTCAGGTCATCTATGATATACACTACGTCATCCATCCACAAGAAATGGCGGAAGTTCCGGCTAAACTTATCAGATCAACCTAAAGCATTCGTCAAACAGTTCCACTGTACGTTCCCTACGTATCTCCGTCCGCATATCCAGTCCGTTCGATGAGACAAAACCGTTCGTCAGGTCAGGCATTTCCGGATTAACCCGCTTACGTACCAAATTAAGTGATTTTGCCAAATCGGCATCACTTATCTCATTATCACGTTCAAATACAGCCTCCGCATAGTTCAGCAACACTTCCGCATAACGGATAATCGGATAATCATACCCTTCTTTACCTGTTGCCACTCCATCGCGTTCACAACACCATTTTTGAGGAAAATACCCTGTTCCTGTAGCAGGAGAGAAGTTCTTGAATGCAGCATTGGCTATCTCTTCCGCACTTCCCGTCCAATCTATCCGTCCGCCTCCTGTACTCCAATAATTCCGTCCTGGAACCATCAACGTATTCTGCATACGGTTATCACGCCCTTCGTATTCCGTATCCATTTCGCTATAGTTCCAAGTCTCAGGATCAATGGGCAACCCATTGCTTTGCAAATACATATTCGCCATTTTTCGGGTAACATACAACGCATTTCCCAATCGTCCTTGTGTTATATTGAATCCTATCGGATTAATTACACCATCATGCCTACGGGTAAAGATATATTCTTTATTAGCACTTTTCGTAATTCCTGCCGGATTGGATTTTTCATTTTCAAGGATAAACAAATACTTGTATGCCCAAATACCTAATTCACCTGGCTTAAACAATTCAAATGTCCCACTGTTTATCACTTCATTGGCAGCCTGTGCAGCCATATCCAATAATTGGCGCGACCGTTCCGTATTCTGTCCGTTGCCTTCATGAAACTTCTGCCACGTCCCTTCGTAAAGAGCCACCCTTGAAAGGAAAGCATAAGCCGCTTCACTGGATACTCTTCCTTCGTCTGAAGAAGCAATCTCCTTAAAAGCCGGAAGAGCTTCTGCAGCTTCCTGCAAATCTTGTATGATAAAATCTATTACTTCTCCCCTTGGATTACGCTCCTGTTGCATTTCCGGATCTGTTACATCCAACGGCTTTCTCACTATTATCACATTACCGTAAATCTGCACCAAATCAAAAAAACAGTAAGCCCTGAAGAATTTAGCCTCTGCCACATAAGTCTTTATGTCCTCGGGTGTGGCATACGATTCAGCCTGTTCCAAAAGAATATTTGCCTGACGGATACGGTTGTAATTGTCGGTATAGTTTTTATCTGACGAAGGTACCGTATTTGTTCCGTTACTATAAAGATCCAGCACCAATCCGGTCTGTATGTCCGAACGTCCGTCACTGTGTGCACTTCCGTCTAATTGACTGAAATCGCGTGTCCATCCGTAAAATTGCGTGGAAAATAGTTTGAATTGATCCGGAGTTTGCCAATAATTCGTATCAGCCAGTTGTGTTTTCGGATCGAAATCCAAGCAAGAGGGAAAAGCCAATGCTGCAACAATCCCCAAGATGATATGTAACTTCATTTTTTTCATTGTGTCAATTATTTAAAATGTTGCATTAATACCTACTGTAAATGTTCTGTTAAACGGATATCGGTCTTTGCCTGAAATTTCCCGAGTAGCTTCCGGATCCCAACCGTCGTGAATGTATGTCTTTTCCCAAATGTCCGCCCCAGCCACATAGACTCTCAGGTTGGTCATGAAATTGCCCATCTTGTTCAGTACAGACTTAGGCAAAGTATATCCCAATACAATATCTTTCAAACGCAGATAAACACCATTATCGACCGACCAAGTAGACGCGATATAATTATAATTAGAGTTTATGTAATTTAGATTTGTTATATATCGCGCATACGCGTACCTTTGCAACATGAATTACCACGACCATAAAGACAACAGCAAAAGTTTCCGTGCCTTGACGGGAGTTAGCC
>NZ_NFKD01000104.1:0-7080 GCF_002160215.1 Bacteroides sp. An19
CTGATACAGGCAAGCCGGATGATGAAGCCCAAAGGAGGCAAGAACGTCCGCAGGAAATGACAGGCCAAGAGACTTTTTGTCATCACTTATATCTGACTTATAGTATGATTGACAGTATGATAAATCGCCGTGACTGAAATTCTTGTTAAGCGGGAGTTGAAAGAGGAAGAAAGCCTCTTTGCAGACGCGGCGAATCATTTCTTTTGCAAGACAAAAACAAATACACAGATAATATGATTCGTAGATTTTTATTGCTATCCGTATTGTCTCTGCCGCTCATGGCAAGAGCTTACGATGTTTCCGTGGCGGACACTGTCCGGTGGGAGAGTCTTCCCAGGTGGGAGGAATTGTCCCGGCCGTTGAAGCCGGTTTTTCTGGAGAATGCCGTGGTGGTTTCCCCCCTGGCGGGACAACTGGTTTGTGAACGTGTCCGGCGGCGTGTCGGCATTTGTCGGTTCGCCGCTTGGCTGCGGTGACATCTTTGACCGCACGAGACCTGCATTGTCCGTTTCCGCGGGCAAGTGGTTTACGCCGGCCATCGGCGCACGGATTGCTTTCCAAGGTTTGCAGTTCAAGGACGCACGGCTTGAAACAAGAGATTTCCAGCATCTCCATGCCGACATGATGTGGAATGTGTTATCGGGGACCGCACACGCCAAAAAGGATTTCCGTTGGGACTTGATCCCCTACGTCGGTTTGGGCATCCTGCACAATGACGGGCTCGGTCGCCACCCGTTTGCGGTATCTTACGGAGTGCAAGGACGGTACCGTCTGGCCGGCCGCCTGCACCTCACGGCTGAACTTGGCTGTACCGCCACTTTCAAAGACTTTGACGGTTTAGGTGCCGGCAACAAATGGGGTGACCGTATGCTGTCACTGACCGCAGGATTCTCCTATACTATCGGCAAGAAAGGCTGGAAGCGCGTGGTTGATGCCTCGCCTTACATTGAACGTAACGAACGGTTGACCGGCTATGCCCACAGCTTGCGCAGCGAGAATGACCAGCTCCGGCAGAAAAATGGCATGAACGCCCGCATCATCGCCGAATTTGAGAAGATATTGAAGCTGGAAGGACTGCTCGACAAGTATGCGGACAGGCTTTCTTCGTTGAGAAATGAACGTGACGGAAAAGACTTTTCAAACGGCTATCCCAAGAACGACTACAGCGGATTGAACTCGCTCCGTGCAAGGCTACGCAATGCCCGGGCGGACAAGGAAAAACATGAGGGTGACACCATTTTTACCCATGGCGGGGACACCGTTTATACGACATACGGTAAGGCTTCCGTTTATAATGATGGCAGTGACGGCTCACTCCACCGCAACGATTCCATTGCTTCACCCCTGCTTGTAGACGGCAGGTATATCGGCCCGCCCATCTATTTCTTCTTCGTGCTGAACACCGACAGGCTTACGGACAATTCGCAGTTGGTTAACCTGGACGGCATCGCCCGGATTGCAAGAAAACACGGGTTGCGCATCCAAATCACTGGCGCGGCAGACCGTGCCACCGGCAATGACGCCATCAACAACGGCTTGTCGCAAAGGCGTGCCGCATATATGGCCGGACAGTTGCGAAGGCGTGGCGTGGATGCCGATATGATGGAAACGGTTTCAGCGGGCGGCATTGACGATTACGAGCCCACGGAAGCCAACCGCAATGCCTGTGTAAGGTTGATGGTTCCTGCAGCAAGTACGACTGATTAGCTTTTGTTCTGTCTTTTTCTTGACAGGGGATTCACAATCAAACCGAACCACTGTTTATGGGCATGCCGGCTTGTGAAAGTCGGCATGTCTCATATCCGCAAGTCAAATTCCGACAAGTCGTCGCTGCATGGCTCGTCACTTTCCGGATTCAAGGGCAAGAGTTCCTTTCTTACCACGACATACTTGCCTTTCCTCTTGCCATACCACAAGTTAATCATGCTGTTCCCATGAAGGATTGTCCTGTCAGGCATCCAATCAATATCTTCCGGCTCTTCATCATAAATACCCCATTTACGACGTTGGTATGGGTAATCAAGAACGGCATCTTTAGGCTTGGGGGCATATTTCCCCGCATCATCCTCAGACCAGCCTAACGCATCCAAATAACACCAGAATGTATTGGGCATTCTGAATGTCTCGGCTGCAAAAACGGCACCCACAACCTTGCCTCCGTCCGCTTCCACCTCCTTCCTGAAATCCTGCAGGCTTTTCCCTGTTGTAAGGATGTCATCCACCACTAATACCTCCTTGCCCGCCAGGTCCTCTTTGAAGAAATAATTTTTCTCCGGTTCGGCATTCCCCCTGTCCTTTTGCAGGTGTAGGCTCTCCCTGTCGCCCGTATAACGGACATACGATATGCCGCATACAAGCTCCGGGTATTCGTCATGAAGATAGTCTGCCATCGTCTTGAACCGCTTCCAGTATTTCCGCTGTGTGCTGCACGGCATGAACATGACAACCGTGCCCGGCTTGGGCTTCAATTTCTCTATTCCTGCCACAAGGAAACGGATGCCGTTACGCTTGCCGTCCTTGAAATCCAGCACGGATTGGCAGAACTGCTTTTGTGCTTCACTCAGGTATGAGTTATACCTTGACGGGAAATAATAGTCTGTGAATACGCAGGGGATTTTCTTCCTCTTGAACACTTTCAACGGCTGATGGCCGGCGGCAAACCTCGCAATGGTGATGGGGAAAATCTTCCTTGCTTCCTTGTTGCCCGCCAGTACCGCCTTGCGGCTGAATTCCCTGCGGAGTTCCACGGTGGGCGCATACTTTGCGGCGGCGCAATAGGCACCACCCAGCTTTCTTCTCCAATACCGTGTAAGAGACACTATCAGGATTAACAATAATATGATGATGAATCTTTCCATATATTTTCATTCGCCTGCATAAATGGCTGCAAAATTAGCAAAACCGTTGGTAGCATGGAGCGTTATCCAAAAGAATTTAGCCCGGCAGCTCCACTTTTCCAACCACTTATATACAGACTGTCATCCGGTTATACAGACTTTTGACCGCCCGCGCCTGTGCCCTTGCCGCCGGTCGTATTTTCGTGTGCGAAGTTCAGTCGTCCGCTGTTGATGCCGAAAACTTTTGGGACAGGGACAAAATTGCAACGGTTGTCCCGGTGTCAGGAATCTTCCTTTCCCTTGCGGCAAAGCGTATTCCTGCCAAAAAGTTTGCGTCATAGGCGGACGGCTCATCCTGCACCGAAAAATAACATCCCGGGGCAAGGGCAAACAGCCCGAAAGCAGGGAAATAAAACATTTGCATTATGAAATTTACAGTATCGTCAACCGCAATGGCAAACAAACTGGCTGCAATGGCCAAAGTGATGAACAACAGACCGGCACTGCCCGTCCTTTCCTCCTTTCTGCTGGAAGTGAAAGAGGACGCACCGCTGGAAGTGACCGCATCCGACCTTGAATGTACGTGGCACGGCTCATTGGATGTGACAGGACAGGAGGGAACAGGGAAAGTCTGTATCACGGCAAGCACCCTGCTGGATGCCGTGAAGAATCTGCCCGAACAGGAAATCACCTTTATTATTGGCGATGAGGACAGGAGCGTGACCATCCAATATGCGAACGGACATTTCGATATGGTGGGACAAGCCGCAGACGAGTATCCGACCGCAGACTATCCGAGCGACATTCATTTCCGCATGGAGACAGCCACATTGTGCAAGGCTATCGAACAATCCCTGTTTGCCGTTGGGTACGATTCCATTCGTCCGATAATGAACGGCATCAATTTCACCATCGGGAACGGCAAGGTGGAATGCGCGGCGTCAGACGGGCACAAACTGGCCCGTAACATCTATCCGTTGGCAGGGGAAGCGGAGGATTGCAGTTTTCTCTTGTCTGCAAAGGCCGCCAAAATCGTAAAGACCCTGATACAGAAAAAGGAGGGCTTTGTGGAAGTTAACTTAGACGGACGCAGCATCGCTTTCAAGACAGACACGGACTCTTTCAGTTCCCGGCTGATAGAGGGGCGATACCCGAACTATAATGCCGTCATCCCGTCCGAGAGCGACAAGGAAGCGACCATTGACAGGCAGACGTTGCTGTCGGCCATCCGCAGGGTCAGCGTATTCGCGGAAAAGGCGAACCGCATGGTGGTGATGAAATTCTCAGGCATGTCGCTGCAGCTGTCAGGACATGACTTTGACAATTCCACTTCAGCGGAGGAAACGGTGTTCTGTGCCTATCAGGGAAATGACATCAATATAGGTTTCAGTGCGGAAAACCTTATACTGGTGCTGGAGAACATGGATGCGGCGGAAGTCCGTTTCCGTATGAGTGAGCCGTGCCGTGCGGCCATCATAGAGCCGTCAACGGATGATGGACAGACGGAACGCTTGGCATTGCTGATGCCGATGATGCTGCCGGAATGACATCTGATTGGAACAGGAATTTGTGCAGGGCGTGAGAGTCCTGTACAATTCCGCAACAGTAAATCGAATTGTCAACAACTTTAAACTTATAATCATGCCGAATTGGAGCAATACAGCGTATGTGGTAGAGGGCGACGCAAAGGAAGTTCAAAGCCTCTATGATTTGATGCAGGAATTACAGGATATGGAAAAACCAACCATTGAAAACGGATTCGGAACAACTTGGCTGGGATGCCTCGTGGATGCGTTAGGCGAAGATTGGGAAAATGTAGATTGCCGTGGCTCGTGGAACGGACTGGAACTTGTGGGCGATATATTGAAATTCAATACAGAAACGGCCTGGTCGCCTTGTGACGAAACGTTGGAACTCATACTGAAAAAATTCCCGTCCCTGCGATACTATTACAGAACAGAAGAACCCGGAATGGTAATCTACGAGACAAATGACAGCGAAGGCAAATATTTCCCTGAGAGATATGTTTTGAATGTACTTACACCTGAAAAAGAATATTTCAATGAATATTTTGAAGAACTGAAAAATGTGTTCGAGTGGATGGAAGAGGAATTCAAGCAACCGATAGCATCCCTTACGGATATTGACAGACTGGTTGAAAAATGGGAAAAACAATATGATGGTGCTATCTGTTGTCTGAATAAATTTGAGGTTGTTTATTAAAAGAATGACGAGATGAAGCGTTATTATTGGAACGAATACCATTTTACAGGTACAAAGCCGGAGTTTGCACGCCGTTTCGGCGTAAGCAAGTGCCAAACCTATGTCAATGCGGTGAAACGGGTGTCGAGGCATACCTACAACTGCATGGATGTGAAAGACCAGGCGGAATACGAGAAAAAGCGGGAGCGGGCAAAACCCGCTTACCGCCTCTATCTGGATGAGGGACAGACGAGGTACATTGATTTGACGAAAGCTGAATATGAAGCCGTCAGCCTGCCTGTGGTGCAGGATGACATCGGCGGTCCGTTTAAGTTGGTGTACAGGAACAGGATATTGCCTGACAGCTTTACGGGAAACAGGCACGATGAGATACCTGTGGCATCGGCCATGAAAAAGTACCGGGCTGAAGCCGTCCGTTTTGCTGAACAGGTCATGCTGGCTCTCGGATATTTCAACAGCCGGTTGCCGTCCGAAAGCCCCGAAGCCGAAATAAACTATACTACTTTGACTCTTTCATACAGCAACGGCATCAGGCTCACATTTGTTTCCGGACGCAGCCGTGACGGCATTGATAACTGTTATCTCCAGCTGATAACGCTCGACGGAAGGCAGATTTACAACGGCTGTTACCGCAGATGCCCTTCCGTTATCGGCATATTGCAAACGGCGGAGAAAAATCCGGAATGCAAGAATGCGGACTGGTATCTTCCGTATTGAGCGGCACGGGACACGTCGCACCTCCCGGACCGGCTGATGGTCGGCTCGGGAGGTATTGCCCTTCTCCCGCTTCCTGTTCTATCCGTTCTGTTAAATCCTCTTTTACCATCATTCTTCCCTTTATACCGTTCCAAGCATCCTCCTTTTATACCGCCACCATCTTCATTCGCCCCTCCGCCTTATTGGGGAAATTTTCCGCAAAATTACCGGACTTCCCGTGCAAACACCAAACAACCCTTTAGGGAAATCTTCCTTCGGGCTTGCCGAAGCGTATTTCCCCGCGTTGTTTGGCTCATTGCGAAGTCCCGTCGGATACGCATAAAATTTCCCGTAAAGGCGAAGAAGCCTGAATGTAGGGAAAAAACAAAATCAGTTCAAGGTAACGGCGAGACCAACCAGCTTGCCACAATTTTTCAGTTATGTTAAATACTTATACAATCGGACGCATCGGCAAGGATTGCCGGGTCATTTCAGGTAAACACGGTTCTTTCATTGCAGTGGATATTGCAGTGGATGACTATCAGAAAGGCGAAAGCACGACCACCTGGGTACGTGTCAAAAGCAGCAAGGAGAATCATATCAAACTGTCGGAATACCTTACCAAAGGACGGCTTATCCTTGTGCATGGAACGCTTACATCTTCCATTTGGGAAGACAAGGACGGAAACAACCATGTGCAGCTTTCCGTCGTTGCGGACACCATCAAGTTCATTCATACCGGCAAGAAGGGTACGGAGGCAAATGCGGCTTCGGAAGCGGACGGGAATACAGATAGCCAAGTCCGGACACCGCTACCACCGGAAGGCTTGCCGCAGGAGAAAGAGGAGGACTTGCCTTTCTAATGACAGTCAAGTAACTGGATGTCAGCGAATACTAAATGTAGTAAATACTACAAATAGTAGAATAGTGGAAACGTCTGTTCTAAAAGTAGCAGGTACTACATTTAGTAAAAACGCTTATTATAATAGTCCGTTAAAAAATCAACATATCGGCTAAGCGGCTTCTGCCACTATGCCAAATAGTTCTTTGATAAGTTTAGTATTAAAAGTTCTGTTCGGTTTCAGACCGGACTTGCTAAAAATTCTTTTGAGCATATAAGTATTACTCAGATAGACCTTTAGCAGTCCGATGGAAAGCGAGGGATAGTATCGTTTCCGCATGACCTTTGCGATGTTTACCGAAGCCAGTGAAGCATTGAAAGCGAAGTCGAGTTTCTTCAAGTCTCTTGCCTGACAGTCATTGAGTCCGGTAAACTGCTTGGAATCCCGAAAGCAAAACTCAATCTGGAACCGTGTACGGTAGT
>NZ_NFKD01000105.1:0-7010 GCF_002160215.1 Bacteroides sp. An19
GGTCCTTTTCGCTCCTGTTCTTCGTCAGATAGCCCGCTATCTTCCTCATCACAGAAGCGAAAATGCCTCAAAAACTCATCCCAAATCATCGCACGATAAATTCAAAACAGCTTCTTAGAAATATCAATACAATATTTTCCAAGTTCGCCAAGCATCACTTGCTTATTTGTTTTCCTTTTATCCTCCATTTTTGCAAATATACGCCTTTCTCCTGAAAGAGCCAATCTTTTTCTTCCTTTTTTCAGTCCACCATCCGCCAAATTCACTAAATTTGCACCGGCAATCCATGAAAAAACGGTTATGAAACACAAGCACATCGACAAATATACCCTGATGACCACCGCCCCCATCCCCCGGCTGATAGGGTCGCTTGCCATACCCACCATCGTCAGCATGCTGGTCACTTCATTCTACGTGATGATAGATACCTATTTCGTAGGGAAAATCAACACCCAGGCCACCGCCGCCGTAGGGATTTCCTTCTCGGTCATGGCTATCATACAGGCGTTCGGATTCTTCTTCGGACACGGGTCGGGCAATTTCATCTCGCGCCGGTTGGGGGCACGCGACTATCAAAGTGCCGAGAAAATGGCGGCAACGGGATTCTTCAGCGCCTTCATCATGGGATGCCTCATCACGCTTTTCGGGCTCCTGTTCCTGACCCCTATCTGCCGCATATTGGGCTCTACCCCCACTATCCTGCCCTATACCGAGACCTATCTGGGCATCATCCTGCTGGGAGCGCCCTTCATGGCATCGTCGCTGGTGCTGAACAACCAAATGCGCTTTCAGGGCAACGCCGCCTACGCCATGGTGGGCATCACCGCCGGCACGGTGCTCAACATCGGGCTGGCTCCGCTGTTCATCTTCGTATGCGGCATGGGCATCGCCGGAGCGGCATACGCCACGCTGTGCGGACAGGTGTGCAGCTTCGGCATCCTGCTCTACATGGACAGCCGGGGAGAAAACATCCGCATCCGCCTGAGCAACTTCACGCCACAACTAGCTTATTTCCGCGAAATCCTTTACGGAGGAAGCCCCTCGCTCTGCCGGCAGGGACTGGCAAGCCTTGCCGCCATCCTGCTCAACGTAGCCGCCGGACGGTATGGCGACGCCGCCATTGCGGGCATGTCTATCGTGGGACGTATCTGCATGTTCATCAACTCTTTCCTCATCGGTTTCGGCCAAGGCTTCCAGCCCGTATGCGGCTACAATTACGGCGCAGGTATCTACCCACGCGTACAACAAGGCTTCTGGTTCTGCGTAAAAGTAGGGGTAGTGTTTCTCACCCTCTGCTCAATCGTCGGCTACATCTACGCACCCGAAATCGTGGCATGGTTCCGCGAAGACGACGCCGAGGTAATCGCCGTAGGTGCACGTGCCTTGCGCTGGCAGCTTATCACATTGCCATTGGGCACGTGGGTCATCCTTTGCAACATGCTGCTCCAAACCATCCGCAAGCCCGTACGTGCCGTGTTGCTTGCCTCCGCACGCCAAGGGCTGTTCTTCATCCCCTTTATCATCCTGCTACCCCACTGCTTAGGTCTGCAAGGTGTAGAGATGAGCCAGGCCGTAGCCGACTTCTGTTCGTTCATCTTCGCCCTGCCCGTAGCGATTCCGGTACTCCGCTCGTTACGGAAAACAGACTAAGAAGCTGTTTTGAATTTCTCCAAAAAGTTTTTCTTGGCTTGATGTATCCGTTTTCGTGTGTGCTTTGGGCGATTTTTTGGTCTTTTTCGCTCCTGTTCTTCGTCAGATAGCCCGCTATCTTCCTCATCACAGAAGCGGAAATGCCTCAAAAACTCATCCCAAATCATCGCACGATAAATTCAAAACAGCTTCTAACTGCGATAGGGAATATATATATTGCATGACACACGCACCTATCTGCACCGGGCTATGCACGTATATCCCCGGCACGATGCAGCTATATCCGATAAAAGCCGTTTTTGAAAGGGCCTTATCCCATTGCTATGCGTTACAATTGTTACAATTACAGTTAATGTAAAATGCTTTTTCAATCCCGGACAAAAAAAGAAATCCCCCTATTAAAATTATATATTATATATATTTATATATAAATATATATAATATATAATTTATAACAAGTTTTTCCCGCTATCTGATTTTCAACTTACATCAACTGTAATTGTAACAATTGTAACGGTTGTAACTGTGCAACGGAGCCCCCCTGTGCTTCTGCATCTCTGCGTTCCATTCCATTCATCAAAGCACTTGTTTTTTCCAATAATTATCCGTACATTTGCATCAAGCAGAAAACAATTATGAGCGACGACACATTAGACAAAAACGAAACAACGGATATACCTGAAAAAGAATCGGATACGAATTACAAGCCCGCCTCGCCGGCGGACAAGGCAGTGAAATACCAGCTGAGCGGAATGTATCAGAACTGGTTCCTCGACTATGCCTCGTACGTCATTCTGGAACGTGCCGTACCCCACATCAACGACGGACTGAAACCGGTGCAGCGGCGCATCCTGCACGCCATGAAACGGCTGGACGACGGACGCTACAACAAGGTGGCGAACATCGTGGGGCACACCATGCAGTTCCATCCGCACGGCGACGCTTCCATCGGCGACGCGCTGGTGCAGCTGGGGCAGAAAGACCTGCTCATCGATTGCCAGGGAAACTGGGGAAACATCCTCACGGGCGATGATGCAGCCGCCCCCCGATACATCGAAGCACGCTTGTCGAAATTCGCCCTCGACGTGGTGTTCAATCCCAAGACCACCGAATGGCAAGCCTCTTACGACGGGCGCAACCGCGAACCCGTCACCCTGCCGGTCAAGTTCCCCCTGTTGCTGGCACAGGGCGTAGAAGGCATCGCCGTAGGACTTTCATCGAAAATCCTGCCTCACAACTTCAATGAGTTATGCGATGCAGCCATCGCTTACCTGCACGGCGAAGAGTTCCACCTCTACCCCGACTTCCAGACCGGAGGGGCGGTAGACGTGTCGCGCTACAACGACGGCGAGCGGGGCGGAGTGGTGCGCGTACGTGCCAAGATATCGAAAATAGACAACAAGACACTCTGCATCAGCGAAATTCCCTACGGGAAAACCACATCGTCGCTCATCGACTCTATATTGAAAGCCGTAGAAAAAGGGAAAATCAAGGTGCGCAAGGTAGACGACAACACCGCCGACAAGGTGGAAATACTGGTACACCTCGCCCCCGGAGCCTCGTCGGACAAGACGCTGGACGCCCTGTATGCCTTTACGGATTGCGAAGTGAACATCTCGCCCAACTGCTGCGTCATCGAGGACAAGAAGCCGCATTTCCTCTCGGTAGGCACGGTGCTCCGCAAGTCGGTCGACCACACCCTCGGGCTCCTGCGCCGCGAACTGGAAATACAGCGCGACGAAACCCTGGAGACCCTGCACTTTGCCTCGCTGGAGAAAATCTTCATCGAAGAGCGCATCTACAAAGACCGCGGCTTCGAGCAAGCCGAAAACATGGACGCCGCCTGTGCCCACATCGACGAGCGGCTCACCCCGTTCTACCCCCAAATGGTGCGCGAAGTGACCAAGGATGACATCCTGCGCCTGATGGAAATCAAGATGGCACGCATCCTGAAGTTCAACAAAGACAAGGCGGACGAGAACATCGCCCGGCTGAAGGCGGACATCGAAGAGACCGAAAACCACCTGGCGCACATTACCGACTATACCATCGCCTGGTTCCGCCGCCTGAAAGAGAAATACGGAGCACAGTTCCCCCGCCGCACCGAGATACGAAACTTCGACACCATCGTAGCCACAAAAGTGGCGGAAGCCAACGAAAAACTCTACATCAACCGCGAGGAAGGCTTTATCGGCACGGGGCTGAAAAAGGACGAATTCGTGTGCAACTGTTCCGATATCGATGATGTAATCATCTTCTACCGCGACGGGAAATACAAGGTGGTACGCGTACAGGACAAGCTCTTCGTAGGCAAGAACATCCTCTACGTCAACGTGTTCAAGAAGAACGACAAGCGTACTATCTACAACGTCATCTACCGCGACGGGAAAGACGGATACCACTACATCAAGCGTTTCAACGTGACTTCGATGATACGCGACCGCGAGTATGACGTGACGCAAGGCACACCGGGTTCGCGCATCGTCTACTTCACCGCCAACCCCAACGGCGAGGCGGAAACCGTGAAAGTGACCCTGCGCCCCAACCCGCGCATCAAGAAACTGGTGTTCGAACGCGACTTCAGCACCATCAACATCAAGGGACGCCAGTCGATGGGCAACCTGCTCACCAAGTACGAGGTACACAAAATCGGGCTGAAACAACGCGGAGGCTCTACCCTGGGCGGACGCAAGGTGTGGTTCGACCACGATGTGTTACGCCTCAATTACGACGGACGCGGACAATACTTAGGCGAGTTCCAAAGCGATGACCGCATCCTCGTGGTACATACAGACGGCGACTTCTATACTACCGACTTCGACCTGAACAACCATTACGACCCCGATATCCGGCTCATCGAGAAGTTTGATGCCGACAAGGTGTGGACCGCCGTGCTCTACGATGCCGACCAGCAGAACTACCCGTACCTGAAACGCTTCTGCTTCGAGGCGACAAGCAAGCGCCAGAACTACTTGGGCGAGAACAAGCAAAACCGTTTGCTCCTGCTCAGCCCCGAAGCCTATCCGCGCATCCAGGTGGTATTCGGCGGACACGACGCGTTCCGGGAACCGCTGATAGTAGAAGCATCCGACTTTGTAGGCGTAAAGAGCTACAAGGCAAAAGGCAAACGACTCACCACCTACACCGTGGGCGAGGTAAACGAACTGGAGCCTACCCGCATGCCGGAACCCGAAGAAGTTCCCGACACAGAAGATAACGGAACATCCGAAGACGAAAACGGACAAATGAACCTATTCGATAACGAAGAAGAATGAAAACATTGATTTATATCGAACACAGAGACACAAAGACACTGAGAATAAAAAATAAAGCCTCTGTGCCTCTGCGCCTCTGTGTTTTTATTCTGATAGTCTTAACCTGCCTTCCGACCCGTATCCAAGCGCAAGACTCCCTGCAAGCCACACGCCACGTGATGCGCTCGGTGATGATAGGAGCCGGACACAACAACACATTCGAGACCTATCTCTCGCCCTTGGAATACGAAGGTCCAGAAGTGCGCTTCGCCTACGAAACGATGCGGATGACCCGCCTGATGGACGGGAACGTTTCGGCGCAAAACCTGTTCCAGCTACATGCCTCGTACACCGAAAACATCTCGCAGACCAACCATACGTACGGCGGGTTGGTGAACTGGAGCTATGCCCTGCATTACCAGTTCCGCCCTGCCAAGGGACTGAAGATACTTTTCGGCCCCATGCTCGACCTCAATGCAGGCGTGGTATACAACCGGCGCAACTCGAACAACCCTGCCCAGGCAAAAGCCTACGGGGGCTTAGGGGCATCAGGGATGCTCATGTACCGGTTCCGCATCAAGAACTATCCGCTCACGGTACGCTGGCAAGCGAACCTGCCCCTGCTGGGCGTGATGTTCTCGCCTGAGTTCGGCGAATCGTATTACGAAATATTCTCGCTAGGCAACGGAGGACGGAACGTAGTGTTCACCTCCCTGCACAACAACCCGTCCCTGCGCCAGCTCCTTACCCTCGACTTCCCGGTAGGAAACACGGTGATGCGTGTGGGCTACGTATGCGACCTCCAGCAAGCAAAGGTAAACAACCTGAAAAGCCATACCTACTCGCACGACTTCATGATAGGCGTCGTGCGCAATCTGTACCTGTTCCATGGAAAGAAACACATGACCACGCCACCTAAAATAACTCCGTTTTAAACCATGAGAAAATATATCCTCTACCTATGCATTACCGTGCAGGCATTGTTCGCCTCCTGCATCCGCGAAGACATATCAGGCAATACGCCCGAGTCGAACTTCGAGTCCCTATGGAAAATCATTGACGAACAATATTGCTTTCTGGAATACAAGCACGAAGAATACGGGCTGGACTGGGACGAAGTGCACACCCGCTACGCCCAGCGCATCACGTCCGACATGACGTGGGAAAACCTCTACGAAGTGCTCTCGGACATGGTGAACGAGCTGAGAGACGGGCATGTCAACCTGTCCAGTTCCATCGGCACATCGCAATACCGCGCATGGTTTGACGCCTTCCCCCATAATTTCAGTGACAGCATCCAGAGCAATTACCTGGGAAAAGACTACGTGAACTCGTCGGGCATTACCTGGTCGATACTGGAGAACAACATCGGCTACATCTATTGCGAAAGTTTCTCGAACGGCATTGGAGACGGAAACCTGGACCAGACCCTGAACTCGCTTGCCGTATGCGACGGACTGATTGTAGATGTACGGGATAACGGAGGCGGAAACCTGACCACGGCACAAAAACTGGCGGCACGTTTCACCAACGAGCGGGTGCTTGTAGGCTATATGTACCACAAGACGGGACCTGCCCACAATGATTTTTCCGACCCCAAACCTGTCTACATCGAGCCTTCGGACGGCATCCGATGGCAAAAGCCGGTGGTAGTGCTCACCAACCGCCGTGCCTATAGTGCCACCAACGATTTTGTGAACAGCATGAACCAGTTCCCCAACGTGACCCTTGTAGGTGACAAGACAGGCGGAGGCTCAGGGCTTCCCTTCTCATCGGAAATCCCCTGCGGCTGGTCCATCCGTTTCTCTGCCAGCCCGATGCTCGACCCCGAAATGAACCATCTGGAATTTGGGATAGACCCTGATGTGAAAGTAGACATGACCAGCGAAGACATTGCCCAAGGGAAAGACACCATGATAGAAACGGCATGCCGGGTGCTGAAAGGACAATAAGGAAATGGTTTCCCGGAAATGGTTTCTATGCACCTCCCCACCGTCAAGTTAGAAGTGCAACTCCTCCACCGCCTTCCTCCGTCCTTGGAGCGTAGCGGAAAGGGCGGAGGAAGGCGGTGGAAGCCGGGCTTCGGGTCATCCGGCAATACAAAAT
>NZ_NFKD01000106.1:0-6970 GCF_002160215.1 Bacteroides sp. An19
GTGGCTATGGCACGAAGGTTCCACCTCTTCCCATTCCGAACAGAGAAGTTAAGCTTCGTCACGCCGATGGTACTGCGTAACAGTGGGAGAGTAGGTAGCCGCCGTTTTGGGATCCTTCCTCGGTCTGATGTCCGGGGGAGGATCCTTTTTTTTTTGAGATTATGCATTCTTTTTCTTGTCATGGATGTCATTCAGCCATTTAACTTCTACTTGAAGGTATAACTCCTTCTAACACCTTTTACCTACAGGCATTTTGAGGATATTCATTTTATTAGTCAGATGGTCTGTAATTCTCATAAAGTCAGGAAAACATCTTTAAAATGTAATTAAAAAAATAAGCAGGCTCTAAAAATTTTTTTAGAGCCTGCTTCAGAATAATTGTTTATTGGTTAATTGTAGAATTATTTTTTTATTCTGATTCCTTGTTGCAAGGATGTGGATAATCGATTGTGTAATGTAATCCTCGACTTTCTTTACGTTCCATAGCTTGACGGGTAATCAGGTAGCCTACATTAATCATGTTGCGGAGTTCGCAAATTTCACGAGATGCTTTTACGCGTTTGAATAGGCGTTCTGTTTCTTCGTATAAAATGTCTAACCGATTCCATGCACGTACCAGACGAAGATTGCTGCGTACAATACCTACGTATGCTTCCATAATTTGATTAACTTCTTTCATGCTTTGAGTAATCAAAATGCGTTCTTCGTTGTTCATTGTACCCTCTGCATTCCATTCTGGAATATCTTCATTGAAATCATAACGGTCTAGTACGCTTATGGCATGTTTGGCTGCAGAATCTGCATAAACGATGGCTTCTATCAGGGAATTTGAAGCTAGTCGGTTGCCTCCATGCAAACCGGTACAGGAACATTCACCTAGAGCATACAGACGTTTGATGCTGGATTGTCCGTCAAGGTCTACTTTGATGCCTCCGCATAGATAATGTGCAGCAGGAGCTACCGGAATATAATCTTTAGTGATATCGATTCCCAGGCTGAGACATTTCTTGTATATGTTCGGAAAATGTTTTTTAGTTTCTTCGGGGTCTTTATGAGTGACATCTAGATAAACATGGTCTTCACCACGCTGTTTCATTTCATTATCTATGGCACGGGCTACGATGTCGCGTGGAGCCAATGATAAGCGTGGGTCGTATTTTTGCATGAATTCTTCGCCTGCCAGATTTCTTAGTACACCTCCATATCCTCGCATAGCTTCTGTAATTAAGAAGCTGGGCCGGTCGCCCGGATGATACAAGGCAGTCGGATGAAATTGGATAAATTCCATATCTTTTACGATACCTTTGGCTCGATACACCATTGCGATACCATCGCCTGTAGCTACCAACGGGTTGGTGGTATGACGGTAAACAGCTTCGCATCCTCCTGTTGCCATAACGGTAACTTTTGAAAGGAACGTGTCCACTTCTCCTGTAGCTTCGTTCAATACGTATGCTCCATAACATTTGATACCTGGGGTATGACGGGTAACAATGATGCCTAAATGATGTTGTGTGATGATTTCTACGGCATAAAAGTTGGTAAAGACAGTGATGTTCGGATGTCGTTTGACTTCTTCTATCAAACTGGTCTGGATTTCGGCGCCAGTATTGTCTTTGTGATGAAGGATACGGAACTCGGAATGACCGCCTTCCCGGTGAAGGTCGAACTCTCCATTTTCTTTTTTGTCGAAGTCTACTCCCCATTTGATTAATTCTTCGATTTGTGACGGGGCGTTGCGTACTACTTTCTCTACCGCTGCACGGTCGCTTATCCAGTCTCCGGCAACCATCGTATCGTGAATGTGTTTTTCGAAATTATCCACCTTCAGATTTGTCACAGAAGCGATGCCTCCTTGTGCATAATATGTGTTCGCTTCTTCCAGCCCGGCTTTGCAAATCAGTGCAACCGAGCCTTTATGCGCTACTTTCAGCGCAAAGCTCATTCCGGCAATTCCTGAACCGATAACGAGAAAATCATATTTCCTTATCATGATAATAATGTGTATATATTGACGCAAAACTACAAAAAAACTGAAATGTCTGTACTGCATATTGCTTTTTTTTCAAAAGAACTTTACCGGATGTAATGATTTTATATGATTATTTACTATCTTCACCCTGAATTAATAAGGAAAAGGATGATGAACAGGACATTTCATTCGAAGGTAGACGGGTGGTACTGGTCATTAATGGCTGTTACTGCTTTTTTATTGTTCGATTTCTTTTGGTTGCATTATACGTTGCTGGCGGTCTTGCTGGCGATATGTATGATTTTCGAAATCGAAATGTTGGTCCATACCCGTTATGTAGTGACGGAAGACGGAATGTTGCGGATAGAGAGCGGTCGGTTTGTGCCGGGCAGGACGTTGGATTTGAATTCGATAGAAATGATGAACCAGGTCAAATCTTTTTCCATAGCTCCGGCTCTGTCGGTAAAACGAGTGGAAATCGTCTATCGTGTGGCAGGAAAAGATGATAAGCTACAGGTCTCACCTGTGGATGCAGATGAGTTCATCAGTTGGATACAGAAAAAGACAAGAAAGAATAATGAGTAAACTTAGATAAAAAAGAGATTATGGCAAAATTGTTTAGAGTTCGGCAAGTATCATACGTATGGATGACCATCTTGCTGGTACTGGTGTTGGCAATTGTATGGCTTTCTTTAGAAAGTAAGAATTATTGGGGATTGTTGGGGCTTCTGGCTCCTTTGGGACTTGCTGTTGACCAGTTGACAACCCGTATTCAGATACGCGATAACGGGGATGTATGGATACGCCGGGGATTTACCGGAGTTTCGCGTTTGCACGGCATTTCGAAATTGATTTACCGTAAAAAGGCATGGAAAAGCCAGCAAATTGTGTTGCGCCATACCAAGGGACACGCTACCGTGGATCCGAAAGACCGGAAAGGGTTCATCGCCAGCTTGAAGGAAGCGAACCCGATGATGGAATATGTGGAAGAATAACTGACCTTAAAAACAATAACGTACCATGAAATACCAAGTAGCGATTATCGGCGGGGGACCTGCCGGATATACCGCCGCCGAAAGGGCGGGGAAAGCAGGACTGAGCGTGGTTCTGTTTGAAAAGAACAGTGTGGGAGGCGTGTGTCTGAACGAAGGATGTATCCCTACGAAAACGCTCCTATATGCATCGAAGCTTTATGATAGCTGCGTCCACGCACGCAAGTATAATGTAAGTGCCGGTGAAGTTAGTTTCGATTTGCCCAAGATGATAGCCCGCAAGTCGAAGGTGGTGCGCAAGCTGGTGCTGGGAGTGAAGGCAAAGCTTACGGGAGCCAATGTCACGTTGGTAAACGGAGAGGCTTTCATCGTCGATGCGCATACCGTGCGTTGCGCTGGGGAAATCTACGAATGCGAGAACCTGATTCTTTGCACGGGGAGCCAGACGGTTATTCCTCCTATTCCGGGCATAGAGAAAGTCGGTTATTGGACCCATCGCGATGCGCTTGACAACAAAGAAATCCCACGGTCGCTTGCCATTATCGGCGGAGGGGTTATCGGGATGGAATTCGCTTCATTCTTTTCCGACTTAGGTGTAAAAGTGACCGTTATCGAAATGATGGACGAAATATTGAACGGTATAGACCGTGAAATTGTTTCGATGCTCCGTGCCGATTATGCAAAACGAGGTGTTGACTTCAAACTGGGAGCCAAGGTTGTCCGTCTGGAGCAGAATGAGACCGGTATGCAGGTTTATTATCAGACAGGAGCAGAAGAGACCTGTTTCGAGGCAGAAAAATTGCTCTTGAGTGTAGGGAGACGTCCGGTGACGCAAGGCTTCGGGTTGGAAAACTTGTCTCTTGCATATACCGGACGGAAGTGCATCAAGATAAATGCCCAGCTTCAAACTTCTGTGCCGGGTGTATATGCTTGCGGAGATTTGAATGGAGTCTCTCTCTTGGCTCATACGGCGGTAAAAGAAGCCGAAATAGCGGTAGATACCATCTTGGGAAAATCTGTCGGAATGAGTTATCGTGCCATTCCCGGCGTGGTTTATACACATCCCGAGGTCGCTTCAGTGGGAAAAACCGAGGAGATGTTGCAGAAGCAAGGCATTACTTATCGGGCGGTAAAGTTCCCGATGACTTATTCGGGCAGGTTTGTGGCAGAGAATGAGGGTGTGAACGGCATGATGAAGGTACTGGTAGACGAGCATAATAAGGTACTGGGAGTTCACTTGTTGGGCAATCCGGCATCCGAACTCATTGTATTGGGCGGCATAATGGTAGAAGATGAGCTTGATTTGGAGACTTTCCGCCGGTATGTATTCCCACATCCCACGGTAGGCGAACTGTTTAGAGATTTATAACTATGCATCGTTTAGGTTTCTTTTTAGGAATGTTGCTGGCCTTTTGCCAGGTTTGTGCACAAGGTGTGGCAGAACAACTGGAGGCACTGGTTGCATCATCGCCTGTGCTGAAGACATCCGAAGTAGGCATCACGGTATTCAATCTGACGAAAGGGACGCCGGTCTATGCTTATCAGGATCAGAAATTGTATCGTCCGGCTTCTATCGAGAAGATTATCACCACGGTCACGGCATTGGCAGAGTTGGGTACAGGCTATACCTTCGATACCCGTTTGGCTTATACGGGTACAATCGGGGCAGATAGTACCTTGGAGGGTAATTTATATGTGGTGGGAGGTTTCGACCCTGAATTTATGGAAGACGATTTGCAGCGTCTGATCGATGCCGTGCACCGTGCAGGTATAAACAGCATCAAGGGAAACCTGGTGGCAGATGTATCGGTGATGGATTCCATTTATTGGGGTACAGGTTGGGCGTGGGATGATACCCCTAATGCCTTTCAGCCTTATCTCTCTCCGTTGATGTTGAACAGGGGATGCGTGAATGTATCGGTCAAACCTTCTCAAAAGGGAAGACGTCCTGAAGTGGAAGTATTTCCGAAATCGGATTATTATACAATAGACAATCGTGCCGTGTGTGGTATACCTCATTATGGGAGTCTGAAAATAAATCGGGATTGGTTATATAACGGTAATACCATTCACATTACTGGTAATGTAGGGCGTCCGTCCGGCAGGACACTGAACATGTTTTCATCACAGGATTTCTTTATCCAGACTTTTCGTTACCAGTTAGCTCAGGAGCATATAGCCGTCGATTCGTTGAAATATGGCGTCTGTCCCGATACGGTCACCTTATTATATAAAGTCTCTCGTCCGTTGGAACCTGTTCTGAAACGTGCTTTAAAGAAAAGCGATAATCTTTCGGCGGAAGCTTTGTTTTATCACTTGGCTATCCGGGGAGGCGGGCATAAAAGTATCGGTATCGAGGATGCACAGAAAGAGATAGAACACTTCATGCGTCATCACATCGGGAAGGCCCCGGACGATTACAGCATTGTCGATGGGAGTGGGGTTTCGATGTACAATTATGTGTCGCCCGAATTGTTGCTGGCTTATTTGAAATATGCGTATGCCCATCAGGAAATATTCCATCCTTTTTACGAAGCGTTGCCCATAGCTGGTGTAGACGGTACACTCCGTTACCGTATGCGGAAAGAGAAGGCGTTCCGCAACGTGCGTGCCAAGACCGGTACGGTAAAAGGAGTCAGCTCGCTTGCCGGGTATGTACGTGCCGGAAATGGTGATATGTTGGCTTTCGTGATTATCAATCAAAACGTGATGAGTGGAAGAAAAGCACGTCTTTTTCAAGATAAGATTTGTGAAATATTGGCGCAATAATAAAGAAATTTGTATATTTGTGCGGTACAATGACAGACCGTGTTCGTAAACGGTATGACGAAATGCCGGAGATAAATAATTATTTACTATAAAAAATGAAAAACATTATGGTTAATTTCTCATTGGAGGGCAAAGTAGCCCTTGTAACAGGCGGTGCGTATGGAATCGGTTTTGCTATGGCCGAAGCATTGGCTCAGGCGGGTGCCAAAATTGCGTTCAATTGCCGTTCACAAAAACATCTGGATGATGCTCTTGCCGATTATAAGGCAAAAGGCATTGATGCAAAAGGTTATATTTGTGATGTGACCGACGAGGAAGCGGTTAAAGTACTTGTGGCACAGATAGAGAAAGAACTGGGCGTGATTGATATACTGGTAAACAACGCAGGTATCATCAAGCGCATCCCGATGTGTGACATGACGGTAGATGAGTTCCGTCAAGTTGTCGACATCGACCTTACAGCTCCGTTTATCATGGCTAAGGCGGTTATTCCGGGCATGATCAAGAAAGGTCATGGAAAGATTATCAATGTTTGTTCGATGATGAGCGAATTGGGTCGTGAAACCGTATCTGCATACGCAGCAGCTAAAGGCGGTCTGAAGATGCTGACCCGCAATATCGCTTCCGAATACGGTGAATACAACATCCAGTGCAATGGTATCGGTCCGGGTTACATCGCTACTCCGCAGACTGCTCCGTTGCGCGAACGTCAGGCAGACGGTTCACGTCATCCGTTCGATTCGTTTATTGTCTCAAAGACTCCGGCTGCACGCTGGGGAACACCCGAAGATCTGATGGGTCCCACGGTATTCCTTGCATCTGATGCTTCCGACTTTGTAAACGGTCATATCCTTTATGTGGATGGTGGTATCCTGGCTTACATTGGCAAGCAACCGAAATAAAATCAAGTCGTTTCATTCATAACAAAAAGGCAGGAAGTTTTTTCCTTTTTCAAAAGGAAGGCTTCCTGCTGTTTTTTTGTAGTTTTTCGAAATCTGATAAAAAGGCGAAAGAAACTTTTGGGAGAAATTCAAAACAGTTTCTTTCTATGTTGTAATCCAAATATCCAGAGAATTTTTTTATTTTATTAAAGGTTTTCATTAGCTTTGTAATCAAGGAGTTGAAGAGGATGCAAGCTCTGCTGAGGAGCAACTTGCCAGCAATAGACTCCCTGCGTTACGCCGTAACATTGTTGAGGGATGGGACATCGGTCCTGTCCCTTTGTGTTACGGATATC
>NZ_NFKD01000107.1:0-6887 GCF_002160215.1 Bacteroides sp. An19
ATGAAGCTGACGGTAAGCCCTGCAGTCCTAAGTTCTGCCGGAACTTGTCCAATTGCGCTGGTCAAGTCGTATTTATTCCCACCTGATATGCCTGATGTTGGATGATTTATTGATACGTTATATTCGCTTGTTCGGTTATTGATTGTAGTCTTGTCATAGTAATCCTGCTCGAGCTTCTCTAAGTGTTCTAGCATCTGTGTGCCGATACGGGTTGCAGTATTCTGTTTGTTCGTTTTTTCGTCACGGATCTGGATTGCTAATTGTTTGAGTTCTTCAAATGTTTTTGTTGCCATAATTCTGAGTTTTTTACGAAGTAAATTAACCTGTCAGTAAGGTAAAAAGACATCTTTATTTACGCCGATTACGGGTACCGTACAGGCGTGATCGGAGCGTAGTGCTGCGCTTGTGGTTTGCTTCCTCTATTTTATCGACAAGCAAGCCGCAGAACTCTTCGCCGTACATGTAGGCCATCTGTTCCTTCAGTACCATGATGGATGCAAAGTAGGGCCGGGAAAACCATTCTCGAGGTTTACGCGGATTGCCGGATGTATAGTATCCACCGGGCTTAGGACCAACTTTGCGAGGCACATTTAACCCGTGTTCCTCACGATAAACCGGGTTTAATATCTCTAAGTCACCGCCGTTACCTTTGGTATATCCGTTGCCGACACCCATGTCCTGGTATATGCCGTACTCCAGAAACTTGTGCTGGATGATGGATACCGAGTCGGTGGCAGATATGACGTTATCGCGTATCTGCTGGTGAAGCGAGTAAGTATTAATGACGTGCAGCCTCTCAATCTTTTCACGCCAGATATTCACCATCATTTCTGCCCAGGCTTCCTGATATTTTCTGCGGTCTTCATCGGTGGCTGCCGGCCTGTTAGTGTCTGTATTAGCCATTCCACTCGTCCTCCTTATAACATAAATCCGTAGGTTCGGCCAGTTCGACCATAAAGTACAGGCCAGTGCATCCAGATATGAAATACTCCCCCAGTTCACGGGCGTAGATTTTGGAGACATTTAGGAAGGATAAATCCAGGTCTTCGTAGATGTATTTGTCACGGAGCATGCGGGAATGGAACTGTCGGAAGAGCTGCCGGCAGATGTCCAGCTTTGCCGCCCGGTCGGTCATGTCATCGTATTTGTACCGGATTAGGAGAAATACCGTGAAGGTGCGCTTCTTGAACCAGCCACCACCGATTTGTTCGACGGCAGCGTCGTTGGTGTCATCGACGCAGACGAAAGAGGATTGTTTTCGGAAATTGTCGAGGACCTCCTGAAGCGAATTGATACCGCTGCAGGAACATGGAAAGAATGAGTTGGCTTTGGCCAGCTTGTTCTTTTCGGTCAGTTCTTTAAAATAGGCGTGGCCGTCAAAGAATTTACTTGTGTCCATTTTGTTTTGATTTTAGAATTTGAATATCGTGTGCTTTGGCATCCAGTTCGGTCAGGGCTCGCCAGCAGTCCATCTGCAGGACTTCCTTTTCTTTCGTCACGTCACCACCGGTCAGTGCCCGGATCTGGGCGTTCATCGCGCCCATCAGGTCGGGCAGTTCCGGCTGATCAGCGTCGGTCCTCTGGTGGAACGGCTGAAAGAAATGGGGAAAAAGGGAGGCGAAGTACAGTTTGATGCTGCCCCACCAGAGGAATACGGAAACCAGTTCGTATTCCTTGATGCGGGAAAAGGCGGCTTTCAGTGAACCTCTGACACCCGGCTTCTTCTTGTAAAGGAACCCATACAGGGCTTTGAGTTGAGAAACGTTCTGCGAATACAGGTAGCCCTGGTAGTGGTTCTCACAACAAAGATAATCTTCGAAGCTCAGGCCGTGCAGCATTGCATCGATGGCATACCGACCGCCTATTCTGTCTAGCCGGACGGGATAAGCGTTGGGCTCGGAGATGAAATCAATCTGCCGGAGGAAGCTGCGAATCTGCCAGTCCTGAAGGATGAACCTCAGTTTCTTGTGCCAGTTCAAGCGGAAGGTGCAAAGCCATCCTTCTTTCACTCGCTTCCGGACACGGATTCCGGTGAAGCGCATGAAGACGTAAGTCTTAGCCTTGACCGGAGAAAACAGGGTGATGACCAGGAATACGTACCGAAGCTGTTCCTGGTTGAGCTGCTGCCAGGAAGTGGGGAACTGGAAGTCGAGTATTCTACCCCCAAAAGTATGTGGAATCATTCTTTTCATTCTGGTAAGTCTGGAAATGTTTGACTTTGTAGGCCTCGGAGTCCTTGTAGCTGGTGAATACCTCTACTTTGGATTCCGCGTAGTTCTCGATGCGTTCCAGCATGCTCTTTGCTGCCGACCAGTTCTTTGCGATGCAGAAGCCGATGAACTTGCACATGTAGTCGGCCATGGCAGACTCTTCTTTGGTGAACGCATTGTGCCGGGCCTGTTCGAGGATGTGGTCGAAGAACTCGGCCGACACGTGCTGCCGTATCTTTTCTTCTGCCTGGTACATCTTTGTCCGGAACTCGAGCAGCTTGGAACGGTGTACGTCTGCTGAAGGAAAATCAACGTACATTTTCAGTTGTTTGGCTGTATACATCAGGTTCGGGATGTTGATACGGGCCTGTGCCGTATCTGCCCAGCTGGTACCGACCAGCAGCTCCAGGCATCGGTCGTAGGTATCTTCGGCTGCGTTGGTGACTTGCTGCAGCAGGTTCTTCACTCTGTCGGCCGAAGCCGGGGCCAGATTCTGGTTAGACACCACACCGAAGCCGGTGGGAGTCAGTACCAGGTCGAGTTGTGGTATCTGCTCCTGATAGGTACGCAGACAAACCAGTTTTGTGACCGCCTGCTCGAGTCCGGGAACAGTATCTAATTTGTCTGCCATATCACCCAGCAGCACACAGTTGATGCTTTGAAGCGTGTCATCCAGGTGAGGAGCAATCATATCATAGACCTCTGCCGTGGAATTGGTGGCAGAGGAACAAATCTTCTCGAAAATCTCTTGTGAAAATGTGATAGCCATATTGATTCGTTTTAGGATTTGTTTTCAAGGTCTGAAGCTGTCTTTTGTTTGGCATCGGTGTTCTGGTCAAGGGTGGTGAGCAGCACCATGGGCACATCCGGATACACCTTCTCACTCCATCCGTTGTACTCGATGACGATGTTATGCGGGATGTTCATCAGGTCGTGGAAAGGAATCTCCAGTGCCTGCTTGAGCGTGAACAGCTCGCGCTTGTCTGAACCGGAGTTGTTACTCTGTCCCTTGCCTGGTGTGGCACCTACTAGGTTGGGATGGATGTTGTCACCGTAACAGGTGATGTTACTGGCTTCCTGGATGTCTTCGCTCCAGTCACCGCCTTCCTTGCCGGTCTCTACCACATTGATGCGTACCATCCGGACTTCACGGCCATTCGGGTCGATGTAGTATCCGGTAATCCAAACCTTGCCGCTGTTTTCTATTCCGGAAACAAAGTTCTTGATGTTTTCCTTCTCCTTTTTGATTCGTTCCATCTTTTTCAGCGGGTCGGTAATATGCTCTTCCGCACAGATGTTACTCCAGTAGTCCTTGTGTACTTCGACCTGGTATTTTACGCTGGCATGGTTGCGGAGCTTCGCTTTCTTGCCTTTCCCAATCAGTCGTTTGATGTCGTACCAGTCGCCCCGGAAAATGCTGGTGTAGTAGGGGATGGGGTAATACTGGAAGCCGGGTGTGGGGAAGCGTACAAGAATAGCGAATTTACGGCCTTCAGTACGGACTCTTGTTTCGCCATCGCGCCCAGGTTCACGCCCCATGAGCACCATCAGGTCGCCCAGCGGGTCGCGCGGATCCAGCAGACGGATGACTTCGTAGTCTTCCGGATGGAGCGAGGCGTTTTCGCGGAAATTGGCATAAATCACGTGATTGATTTTGCCCTTTCTGGCCTGTTGGAAACGGCAGTAGCAGGCCTCTTTGTGAATGAGCCGGTTGATTCTTTTGCCGTCCCTGGAAAGAATGATGACCGACACACAGAAAAAGAAATACTTCATGTCTGTAGCCTGCTCGAGCTGGAATAGCGGCAGGCTGTTGTGAATCAGCCAGCGCTTGATTTCGGGATGGGTTGTCGGCTGTCTTGTGTCTACGTCCATGTACTTCAGTCCGGCACCGTAACAGGTGATGACGTTGAACAGCTTGTTCTGGCTCATCACTTCGTCGATGCCTATCATCTTGATGATATTAAACGGAAGCTGGTTGTCTTCACCGAAATTGACATACACCATGCCTTTCCGTCCGGGAACAGGCGTAGTCTTTACATTTGCATCTTCATCGAATACCAGACTGCTGTCTTCTACGGAAGCCATTTCGGTGGCCACGTTGGAAACCTCGATGTCAAATATCTCACCAGGCATGAAGTCGCCGTCATATTGCAGGATTGTCTTGTCCATATTAAAGGTAAATTGTCATGTTGTTAATTTCGAAAAGGGATATGTCGCGGAAGGAACGGATTACGCCGGATGCCGGAAGGCGAACCCGATGGAGCCCCTGTCGCCAGTGCGAGCCGACGCACACCGCGCCTTTGTATTCCAGAATGTCACCTGTGCTGAGTTTCCAGAGCTTCAGGTTGCAGGGCTGCCCGGACTCGAGCAGTCTTAATGCGTCTTTGATATGTATTACGTTCATAGGCTTTAATTGTATGTGTCATCGAATGAGTCGTCGAAAATGTCCGGAAGCAGACGGATCCGCTGCTGGTACCGGGATGCGAAGATGTAGGAAACAGTGAAAGCAAACAGTCCGTCGTCTTCATCGCTCCGGCTGGTATTGCTTTCGGTGATGGTTATCGGAATGTCGTCGGATTCATCCATCAGCCAGACTTCGGTAGCTCTTGCCACGTCGTCGGCCAGGTTGAACATGCCTTCGGGGATGTAACCTGTATTGAGTGTGTGCTTGCGTTGCTCGTCTACGTAATAGTTTTTGTATTGCCCGGCGAAGTAAGCTGCATTCCGGGTCAGTTCCGGCTCTACCGTATCTCCGCCCACAAAGTAGAATGTTTCGACGCATCCGAACGAGTTCCGGAACTTCAGGCCGACGGATTCCGGTTCGTCCTGGTCTACGCGGAAGGTCTGCTTCCGGGCGCCGGCCAGGATGGTGTACCGCAACAGCCGGTAGCCGGACTGGGTAAGTCGGGAAGGGGATACGTCTATGGAGCGGATACCGTAGTCGGCCACATTGCCCAGTGAACGCGTGGATTTGAGAAGCTGGTTCTGGTCGTTGACGAAGACACATTCTGCCGTCACGGGAATAGTTGTGCCGCCTGAAGACAAACTTCCGGTAGTAAGATAGAGGGTTTCCGTGCGGTTGAAAGAGGTTATTTTGTCACGCCCTGCCAAGGTCGTCAGGAAATAGTTCGTCACGAAATCTACTCCACTGCAGGGGATGATGGGACGGCATAACAGCACCGTGAAGGTCTTGCTGATGGTTGTTTCACTGGAAGCAGATACCTCGTAGCTGAACTGAAGCATCGGTGAACCGATAAGGTAAGGCTCCATGAGGGAAAACAAATCAAGAATGTGTATCTGGTTGCTGGTGTCCTGAGTATAGGTTTCTTGCAGAATGACCGTATTTGCTTGCTTCAGCACAAAGGTTACCCTTTTGTCTGCGCTGATTGTGAAGTTGTCCAGCTGTGAGGACAGGACGAAATCGGGTATATCTTGTGGAATAGTGAGCATAAATCTTTGTTTTTCTCAAAGATACCCGGCTCCGGAAAGGGGTAAAAAGACAAAAGGTGCAGCGTCCTCACGACGCCACACCTCGATATAAATGTAGAAAAAATGTAATCATCTAAAAACTTACAGTCTATCTGCGCTGCATTATCCATGCCGGTTTCCCTTCTGGATTAATTGCTATCTTAAAACCTATTTTGAGTAAGTTGAACGTTATATCGTTAATACTTATATCGACCATTTCACTCAACTCGTCTTGTATCTGTTGCGATGTCTTAAATACTGTATAATCTGTAACTTCCTTAGCTGGAAGCCATTGTTCGCAATATTGCTGAAGAACTAAAACATCAAAATTTACCGCTTCTTCCATTTGTCTCCTCCTTTCTGTCATTAAGGGCAATACCCATTATCTTGTATAAATCTTCGAACTCCTCTCTCTGGCACATGATGCTATCACAACCATTCATACATATCTGGAATTCTTCGATGAATAGCCCATTCTTATTGTAATAAGAAGTCTTCTGTACTCTGAAAACCGCTTTTTCTACATTGTCATCCATTATAAACCTCCTTTCTTGCAAAGTAAGATGGAATAGGCAAACCAGCAGAGGCAGGCAATGGCGGCCAGCCAATGGGTGAATACGGAACAGGTTAGGATACTGAAGGAAGCCAGTGCTTGAGAAATAAGCACAGCTTGGCGGTTGGAAACTTTCTCTTCCATGATGGAGGAGAACAATACATTTTCACGGTTAAGCCATAACGATATACGGCTTTGTTTTGCCTGGTTTGCAGGCAGGGCAATTTGATTTTTCATTTTTGTACAGCAGTTTAAAATGAAACAATATGTTTGTTAAATTACGGAGAGGAAACAAAAAAAGTTCCGCTCCCCGCTGCTGTACACCTGAATCAGGCCGTGGGTCCATTAAGACTCCACACGGGACGGAACTATAAGATATAATAGGCTATGCCTTGGACATAAAAAATGCCCGCAGTAAAGTTATTTGGCGAGCCATCTCGCCTGATTCAAATGTACAGCATTGCAAATATGAGGATTTATTTTGGAATGGCAAAAGAAAAAGCGGAAATTTTTTTATGGTTTCCGCTTTTTATAGAGCCGGCAGAGTCAACCAGCGAGTGCAACATTACGAAATATTTTTGAAAAAGACCTCAGCCGGAGTCGAGAAATTGAGTTTTTCTCTCGGTCTGGCATTAATTTTCTTCCTGATCTTGGTT
>NZ_NFKD01000108.1:0-6642 GCF_002160215.1 Bacteroides sp. An19
GACTATTTCAAGCCCCAACGGGAAAATGTAAACAGTTGGATACAAGACCTTATCGATGCGCTGGAGGAAGGTGATACAGACAAGCTGCATAAGCTGTTCACCTCCTTCCTTGCCGACATTCCCTACACCATGCGTCGCAAACAGGACGAGAGGGAAAGGGAGCGTTATTTCCATTATACGTTCTACCTGATATTCCGCCTGGTCAGCGTCTACACGGTCTATACCGAAAAGGAACAGAGCGAAGGACGGGTGGACTGCATCGTAGAGACACCCGATTACGTCTATATTTTCGAATTCAAGTTGGACGGTTCGGCAGATGAGTCATTACGCCAAATCGAAGAAAAAGGCTATGCCCGTCCGTATGCTTCCGACAGGCGGCCTATCTATAAAATAGGTGCCAGTTTTTCCTCGCAGACCGGAACCATTGACGACTGGAAGATTCAAGGCTAATCTTCCAGCCGGAACTCTGCCATTAACTGTCTTGAATTTATCGCCCAAAGCACACACGAAAACGGATACATCAAGCCAAGAACAACTTTTTGTAGAAATTCAAAATAAAATAAATAGGAAACAGGAATGCAACAGGCTTCGTAGTCCTTTGCTTCCCAGTCCTCGCATAATCCTAATAGGCAAGGACTGCAGTCCTATATCTACTAGGACTGCAGTCCTGACACTGTAAGACAGTAGTCCTATGCTATTGGGACTGGACATGCAGTGTAGCTTTGTAGAAAAGTCAATGTAGCTTTGTAGAAAAGGTTGACTACTTTATACCTTATTCGCAGTATGGGTTGACTCGTATTATTACTATTCATGCACAGGGTTAACCCTGTTTTATTTTCTTTTTTCTCTGCATATAGTATAATCGAGCGACATTCAAAAGCAGAAAAGGAGGTTCGCATAAATGAATCGCTATCTTCACAGAAATGTCACACGTGATAGAAAAATCGGTCACACACCGATAAAAATTCGTCAATTTTAAGCGGCTGCTAAAAAATGAACTGTATTTCTTGTTAGGGATTGCGGTTTTTTGCATACTTTAGACAGTGTTTTTTTAATGTCATACGTTATGAAAACACACAAAATGAAAATGCTGCTTATGCTACTAAGCGTGCTGGTTTCCTGCCTCGACGGAATCGCACAAACCGTTTCCCGCATTTCGGGGACGGTGGTGGAATATAAAGACGATGCCGCACTGCCTGTACCTTCCGCTACCGTTTCCTTGTGGAGGACAGATTCTACCTTGGTAAACAATACGACAAGCGACCTGAAAGGGAAATTCCAATTAAAGGATATAGCCGGAGGCGATTATTTTCTGAAAGTGTCTTGCATCGGTTACGCCCCGGCTTATGTGGCGCTCAAGGGATTGAAAGACAAGCTGGACATGGGCATTATAGAATTGGTTCCGGAAGCTGCCGCATTGGATGAAGTAGCGGTAGAAGCCAATTCCATCGTGCGGAAGATAGACCGCATGGTAGTATATCCTTCGGCTGATGCCGTAAAACATTCGTATGACCCTTATGACCTGATAGCCAACCTGATGATTCCCCGTTTGCATGTCAATCAGTTCAATAAGGCTTTGGAGACGGATGGGGGTTCCGTACAAATCCGTATCAATGGAGTAAAAGCGACCCAAGCCGAATACCTTGCCATTCCTGCAGAAGACATCAAGCGCATTGAGGTGGTAGATAATCCCGGCATGAGGTATGGCGACACGGGTATAGGTATGGTAGTAGACCTGATTGTAAAAAGAAGGGAGATAGGCGGCACAGTGTATGCCAAAATCATGTCGTGCCCTTACCAGCTTCATTTAGACCCCACATTCAGCCTTAAGCTCAATCATAAGAAATCGCAATGGGGGGTCTATTATTCCAGTACATTCCGAGATGCAAAGAAATCTTATTTCGATACCGATGAATCTTTCTATTTAGGAGACAGGGTTATCCATCGCATTAAGGAGGGGCTGTATGCACCCTATAGAAACGCATGGCATAACATCGACCTTACTTATAACCTGTACGATGTGGACAATTATACCCTGAATGTAGCATTCCACAATTCGTTATACAATGTCCCTTATGGTGACAGCCGCAGCCGTATGTACGATGCCGGCAATCCGGACTATATCATCTCGCATACGCAAAGCGACAGCCACAGCTATACGCCTTCGCTGCCCCACCAAAAATCACCCCCAAAAATCACCTGACCTTATCGAATGTTTTTCATTTCAGTTTTTGCTTAGTTAGAATCTTTTTCGTAACTTGCCATCGTTTTTCAGTCATATCAGATAAATACGATGTTATTACTTTTTAGTTTAAAAAGCATTAATGACATAACATCATTATGGTTGTGCACTGATTCTAACATTTATAAAAGCTTATAATATTATTTTCTAATTAAATTAAAACAAACTCTCAGTAAATGCTTATACAAAATCAATTAGCTGATATTATTTACAAAAAATTATCAAACTTAAAATTAGAGTCCCTGCCCTTCGGATTAAAAAATGGCAAAGTAGGATTAGCTTTATTTTTGGCACTCTATTCAGAGTATTTCCATAACTTGCATGCACGCAATTTGGCTGAGAAAATATTAGAATTACTTATTAATGATAAAAAAATATCTTCTGATACTCTTCTTGAGGGGAAATTAGGATTGGCGTGGGCACTACTATATCTTAATCGGAAAGAGATTATAGATAATTGGGCTATTACTTCTAGTGGAATTGTAAACAGCATTTATAAAGAATTTAACATGCGGTATTTTGCTTCACCAATACCCGTTATCAATGACAAATTATTCTCGGTCGGAATCTTCTTACAAATGAAACTTTCAACAGAAGATTCTCTCGAAAATTATTATGTGTGTGAAAAACTCATCAATTTAGTCGATGAATGCGAACGCCTACTTACCCAAAGCATAGATTATGCTTATACACCCGAAGAATTATCTCTTCCTATGTTACATTCTTTGCAGTACTTTTTACAAGAATGTATTCACAAAAAAATCTCCACCTATAAAGCATTGAGTCTATTGACAATAATTGAAAAAAGATATGCTCAACTTATAGATATACCTATACATCATAAAACCATTTTTCATTTTCTTCATAATGAGGGGAAAACGTCACATATACCTTTAATGAATCCTATAGAATCATTTAAATTCATAGGAGAAATAGGCTTTTATAGCTTACTATACGCGAAACCACAACTTTTCCATAATACACTACGCAGTATTGTTTCCCAACACCCCAATTTTATTCAAGCCACTTCTTGTTTAATTACTAATCAAGAGTTGCCATTGACTACGCTTTTAGGTTGGGGATATGGCTTATTACTCAATGAAAAACCTGATAACTGTAGAAAACAGACATTGTTTCAACAAACAAATTTAAAGATTATTACCTTAGGAGAAAACATAATTGAGAAACAAGACTCTTCAAAGGAATCAGGCAAAAAGTGCGAATTGATTGATATGTCATTTTTAACATTTTGCATTCCAGTACGCATTGACTCAACCTATCGATTGCAGAATTTAACAAGCATCTTATCATTCTATTCCCGCTATATTCGAACAAACTATCTTATATTGGAAGCAGACAGCAAACAACACATAAAATCTTTACCACCCATAGATGGATTACATTATATGTTCGTATCTGATACAAATCCCATTTTTCACCGAACGCATTACATCAATCAAATGCTGCGTACTGCCATGACACCTTTTGCAGCAATTTGGGACACTGACGCAATTTCACCTGTCAATCAATTGCAACAAGCTTATGATTACTTATTAAAACATGAAAGCGTCATGGTATATCCTTATGATGGGTGTTTTTGGCAAGTCAATTATGCCTATACAAAGTTATTTCATGAAAAGAAACAGATTGAAATCTTTCAAAGTGATTATATGCCTCGGATCTATATGGCAGGTTATCATTCAGTTGGCGGAGCCTTTTTAGTTAATATAGAGGCTTATTGGTCATGTGGAGGAGAGAATGAACATTTTGCCGGCTGGGGACCAGAAGATGTAGAACGGTATCATAGGTTAGAAATTTTAGGCAAGCGACCCATACGAATTGCAGGTCCACTTTATCATCTGTACCACACGAGAGGAATAAATAGCGGCGACTTTGAACAAAATTTAGCGATGGGCACCAAACGGGAATATATCCGTATATGCGCTATGATGCCAAATGAGTTACGCTCTTATATCCAAACATGGGCATGGACTAATGAAACTAAACATAAATAATTATGAAACACGCTTTGTTGATACTTTGCCATACAGAACCGAAACAAGTAGAACATCTGCTGCGTTTCTTTGACGAAGACTTTGACTGCTATATACATCTTGACCGGAAAGCTAAAATAGAGCCGGGAAAATGGATATGGTTGAAAACGATTAAAAGTAAAGTGCGTTTTTATAGTAAATATAAAATCCGTTGGGGTGGTTTCAGCATCTTAAAAACTGAACTTTTTTTGTTGAACGAAATTGTAAAAAGCGGACAGCAATATGATTATGTACACTTTTTAAGCGGTCAAGATTATCCAATCAAGAATTTAAATCATATTAAAAAATTCTTTGAAGAACACAAAGGAAAAGAATTTATTGAATATGTAGACTTGCCCTACAAGCAATGGGAGCAAGGTACATATAAACGTTTCCAATATTACTATTTAAATGACTGGATAGATTATCAAACACTTTGTGGATGTAAACTGATTGATAACTTAATTTGTTGGCAACACAAATCAGGCATGAAACGAAGGATTCCCGATCAATTTGACAAACTATACGGAGGTTCAAATTGGATGTCACTTACCGGAGAATGTGCTGCTTATATTATTCATAATCAACAACAATATAAATCTTTTTATAATCGCTTGAAATACACTTTTGCTCCAGATGAAGTTTATTTTCACACGCTTATTTTGAACTCATCTTTTGCTGCTTCTGTTAAAAATGACAGTTTGCGATATATATCTTGGGTACAAAATTTTTCTTCACCAACAATATTAACAGAACGGGATTGGTGGAATATCGTTACTACTGATTGCCTGTTTGCCCGAAAGTTTGATTGGCAGATTTCTGCACAACTCATATTCCTTATAAAAAAATATATTCAAACAAAAGATACTGTTTCTATTACAACTCACGGGTACTGGCAAAGCGCGAGTTACGCCGGACACTATTATGACAACGGCTTAGCTAAAGGATTGATAAAGTTGCTGCCTTTCATGAATGTGAAGACTATAGCCGACTTGGGTTGTGGACCAGGTTGGTATGTCGCTTTATTCCGGCGCAACGGATATGATGCAAACGGTTACGATGGCAATCCCAATGTAGAAGAAATGTCAGCACCGCTTTTTGGAAACGGATTCTACTGCCAATGCGTTGACCTTACAGATGAATTGGAGGCAGAAGAGCCTTTTGATTTAATCTTTAGCTTGGAAGTGGGAGAACATATTCCAGCTCAATGGGAAGATATTTATTTAACCAATCTTACACGAAATGCTGTTCGTTATGTTCTATTGAGTTGGGCAATAGAAGGACAAACTGGTGATGGACACGTTAATTGCCGTCCTAATTCATACATCATAAATAAAATGAAAGAACAAGGGTTCGCAGTAAACACCCCAGTCAGTAACTATCTCAGAAAATATGCCGATTCTTGGTGGTTAAAACATACGATAATGCTTTTTGAACGGATATGAAAAAATATGTTTTATTACTTTCAGCTCACTGGATAGACAATTTTCTGATAGAAAAATATTTCCGCCTAAAACAAGCTTTTGCTGATTATGGAGATACATTTATTTTACTAAATTGGGAAAACGAACAAATGCCTTTTTTTGAAAATAAAGACATCGCTTACTTGTCATTTTCAGTAGAAGACCTTAACGGACTGGAATATAATCCACTATGCGAAACACTCGTTCCTGGAAGCAGCCACTTCGCCCTTTTATGGTTTTACCGCCTTCACCCTCATTATGAATATTATTGGAATATCGAATATGATGTAGAATTTACTGGGAACTGGCGATTGCTATTTGACGCATTTTATAATAAGAAAGCTGATTTCATTGCCAGCCACATTGAATATTTCAACGAAAATCCCAATTGGTATTGGTGGAATAGTTATCAAGGAACAACCCTGCATGTCCCTTTGCAAAAACGAATCCGCTCTTTCAATCCTATCTACCGCATATCAAGACAAGCCTTATGTTTTATGCATTCTTTTCAAAAATCCGGCAATTGCGGACACTATGAGCTTTTGCTTCCTACCGCATTACTTTATTCAGGCTTTTCTCTCTTGGATTTTGGAGGAAAAGGTCAATTCACATTAAGAGGATACGAAGAACGGTTTTATTACGTTGACGCTTGTCCTGAAGCACCATTTCATTTAGGGACAATGCGTCATAAACCGAACTTTAAATATGATGCGTTATTAAATATTCAGAACAAATTATTTCATCCTGTCAAACGTGAATCAGACGAATTTTATGATATCCTATAAAATGAATGTCCGCAATTAGCCAATTCGACTGAGTTGAAAATGCAGTAGTACTGCGTTTGCCGATGCAGTATATATTCGTAGGCGGATGCAGTATATATTCAACCGCGAATGCAGTATAT
>NZ_NFKD01000109.1:0-6131 GCF_002160215.1 Bacteroides sp. An19
AACCACAACGTCAACATACAGGTTCAACAAAACTATAGCGACTGTCACTATGAATCCAATAGTAACAGTCGCTATCATTATATAGATATTTAATGACTGTAGTTTATCGAATGCTTACGAGACACGAAGGCACAGAGTTTATTTTTAATGAATGTCCGCATCTTGCCGGTTAACCTGTAAGGGCAGGGTCTGCCTGCCCGAATGCATTCACGTGGATGCATACGGGCGGGCGAACCCCGCCCCTACATGGACTGTTGCGAATATTCATTTCAAGCAAAAGCGCAGCGAGAGTGTTGTTTGGCTTTGTGTCCTTTTGCCTTCTCTACTATAACCTCTGCGTCTTTGCGTCTCTGCGTTCGATTTCTTTATAAAATTCGTATGTTGAATACGAAGGTGGCGGTGTGCTGTGTGCCGTTCAGGGTGTAGACCAGTGCTTCCCGGATGGTGTAGGTGTCGCCTGCGGTGCAATGGTCGGGGAATTGCCCGATGGTGAAGGTAAACGTATCCTTGTTGAATTCCGAGTAGACGTAGCTGTCGTCTCCCCAGCCGATGGCGTTCCCTGCCTTATCGTACCAGAACCCTAAGCCGTTGGCGGTGCAGTTGTATTCCAGCGAGCCGTCTGCCTGCACGGCGGCAAAGGCGATTTGTCCCTCTGCGGGCGTAGCGTTTGCCTCCATGATTTTCGAGGCAATCAGGCTGGGCTGCATCACGAATGCCTGTGCCAGTTCCTCCATGTCCCCTTCGTTGATGACGCTGACGGTTGTTCCCGTGTAGTCACCGTTGGTAGTGGCGGGGAAGCTTAGGTCGTAAGTAAAGGTTACATCCGTTGGCTGGGCGTCCGGATCTATTACAACCGAACCCAATAAGTCTGTGCCGTTGAATTTCACTTTATAAGGCCATTGCTCGTCGGTCAGGTCCTTTTCGTCCCACGGATGGGCTTTGTAAGTCTTCGGGGCTGCTTGCACGATGAAGTACAGTTGCTCCGTTCCGGCAGGAACCGTGAAGCTGGCGTTGCCCGCTTCGGCTGCATACCGTTCGCTGTATACCCGTGTGCCGCCGCTGGTCAGGGCTACAAAGCCATAGCTCCAGCCCGCGTCCGATGCTGCGCCTATATTATTATAGTTGTTCACCGTACCCGCCACTGCTTCCGTGTCCATGTATTCGCCCGGGTCGTCTGCAGCCAAAGGGCTTCCAGGCATCAGTCCTTCAAAGTCGGCCGATACGGTCGTTTGTCCTTCGGGCACGTTGAGGGCGATGACATTGAATCCGGTTGTTTCGGGGCAGTCGGCGTATGCCACCTGGTAATAACCGTCCGCTGTCGGGTAGAGCATCGTGCTGTAACGTCCCAAGTAGCCGTCCGAGTATTCACGGATGCCGTCGATGTCGAAGGTGGCCATGCGTGCGGCGTAGTCATACAGTTCCTCTTTCATCGTTTCCCAACTGTTGTTGGCATACAGGCGCATGTAAGCCGCGATGGCGTCTTCCGGCGCGTGCGAGTTCTTCCATACGTTTGCCACCGCGTCGTCCCCGTGCTTGTCCGTCCAGTAGGTTTGCAGCCAGTAGCTGGCGTAGCGCATCCATTCGTGTTCGAAGTGGCGGTGGTTGTTTGCCAGCCATACGTCGAAGTTGTAGGTGGTGAACATCTCCTCGGGATAGTCTTGGAACGATTGCCACTGCGCGCATTGTTCCCAGAAGCCGTTTCCTCCGTTGCTGCCTTCATAGCCGTAGCGGAATCCGGTCTGGAAGTCATTCGCCTCGCCTTGGTACACCTTGTCGCAATACACCTGGTATTGGAAGCTGTGGCCTATTTCGTGGGCGATGGTCGAGCCTACGGGCTGGCAAGTGCTGGGGTTCACCCACAGTGCGCCGATTACGTCATCGTAACCCGATCCGGTAGCCAGCCATTCTTCCTGGTAAAGCAGGTAGATTTCCATCTTGTACTGGTCCAGGCTCGATTTGCCTTGTCCCGTCTCGGCGAAGCCTAACTTCTCGATGTTGGTCTGGTAGAACTGTTCGGCTTTCTCCAGCAGGTCATCGATGTCCACCCGCATGTTCGCCGGAACGGTTTCAGCATTGGGGTCGTCGCCAAAGCCCGCTTCCCAGAACACGAAGAAGTGTTCGCTCTGCTTCGAGCGGAACCACGACCATTGTGCGTCGCTGCGCAGCATGTCCATCGAGGCGAACTCGGCAGGCTTATAGTACTTTTCGAAGTCTTCTATCTCCGATTCGTCCATGATTTGTAAGTCCGAGCCACTTTGGGTTACGGTGATTTCCTTTTGTGCCGTATGGCAAGTGATGGTAATCGTAGCGGTACGTGTGGCTCCGGTAGTGTTCTCTTCCATAGAGAAACTCAATGTGTTAACGCCTCCGGTATCTCCATCATTTTCCAGCGTGAGCCACCCGTCTTCATTGCCTGCCGTGACAGTAGCTTTCCAGATGGCACGGGCAGTCAGTTCTATTTCATAAGAAGTGGTTTCTGCGTCTACCGATATGTTCATGTCTTCTTCGGCTATGGCGAGCAGATAGTCTGCCGAATATTCTTCTTCATCGTCTTTACAACTGGTGAAGTAGAAAGCGAAGATAGCAGTGAAGCATAACAGTAGCCAATTTAGCTTTGTTGTCATAATCCATTTTTGTTAGATGGTTAATTACTTTGTGTCACGGTAATCACTTTTTGTGCCGTGTGGCAAGTGATGGTGATGGTGGCAGTACGGGTAGCTCCCGTTGTGTTTTCCGCTACGTCGAAAGCCAAGGTGTTATATCCTCCCGTGTCGCTTCCGGTAGTCAGGGTAATCCATTCTTCACCACTGTCTGTTGTAACAGTAGCTTTCCAAATGGCGCGGGCTACTATTTCCACTTCGTATGAACTGGCTTCAGCAGGGGCTGAAATGTTCAGGTTTTCTTCGGCGATGTTGAGAAGGTAATCTGCAGAGTATTCTTCCTCATCATCGTTACAACTGGTGATGCTTACGGCAAAGAATGCCATAAACAGTATCAATAGCCAATTAGATAATTTTGTCATAGTCATTATATTTTTAAGATTTGTGTGTAGGAGCGATATACCCCGACATTATTCTCACCGAAGGTCTGTCATAATTGAGAAACTGAACACAGAGGCAAAAAGATGCAACGAAACTATTTTTATGTATCAATGAAAAAGCTTTATGCCTTTGTGCTCAGTTCCATTTAGATTTACCCTCGGAGGGCTTCTTGCTTATTCAGCCGCTTCCGGGTCTACCTGGAAGTTGATGTTCACCGTAACTTTGCCTCCGTTACACGTAATGATGTACGTGGTAGTCAGCGTAGTTCCGGCTGTAGGCGAAACATTTTCCGGATGGTTGCCGCCATACAGGTAGAGTTCTGTTTCGCTGGTGCCTAAGCTAACCCAGCAGAGACCGTCGGCATATGCGGCAGATGAACCGTCAGCAGCCAGCCAGTATCCCGGCACATCGGCAGTGTATTCGGGTTCTTCCGCTGTTTCCGTCTGGCAGTAAATCTTCAGGTCGCCCGATACACGTGCGCTGTGTATTTGATACGTGGTCATCTTGAATGCCTGGCGGAGCGTTTCGCGTACATCTACTTGTACAGGAGCGAAGTCGTTCGTGTAGTTCTTTTGCAAGTTTACATCGATGGTCAGTTCTTCGGGTTCACCTTCGGGAGCGGTTTCCGGGTCTTGGTAAGCCACGATGTTTACGGTGATTTCCATCATCGCAATCTTGTTGTTTGCTAAGAAACCGTACTTCACGGTGTACGAGTCGCCCACGGCGCAGTTGCCCGGATATTGTCCGATGCCGATTTCGTCTACAGGCCAGCCGTCACCGCCATACGATGTATAAACGCGTGAGTTTTCACTATAGGCATTTGCGCCACCGTCTGCATCGTACCAGAATCCGTTGGTTCCGGCATTGGTCTCTTGGGCATAGCTGCCGTCTGCCTGTACGCCAAGGTAGCCTTCTATTTCGTCCATCGAAGCGATACCCAACGCTGCGGTCACTTGGTCGGGGTCAAACTTCACGTTCACCATGTCGTAGGTACTTGCCGGGTTCATATCCAAGGTGAGTTGTTGCGTATTGGCTATTTCTGCCGTTACGTCACCCCGTTCGGTCAAGATGTACGTAATGGCTACCGCTACACGCTTGTCTTCGTAAGAGAGGCATTCGTATACCGTCCATTCTTGCGGGGTGGTGAATGTGTTGGGATTCTGACCAATATTGAAGTAATTGTTTTCATCTTCGTCATCTGGGAATCCTTGCCATTCACAATAGAAAGAAAGCGTACCTAATGCGCTCAAATCATTCCATGTCCCGGCATCGCCATTGTTGTCAAACCAGTGTCCCCACACACCGTTGGTGGTGCTTCGGTTCAGTGTATAGTCTTGGTGGGTGCTGGCTTGGATGGCGAATCCATTGATGGTAGGCGCGCCGGTGTCTTGGTTGATACCTGCCAACACTTCTTCTTCGGTCAGTCCGAAGCATTCGGCAATGGCTGCGATATCAATATCAAGGCGTTGCGTAGTATAGGTAGTGGCAAAATAATCTGTTACGGTGTATTCCAGTATCAAGTCGGCATTGATTTGCTGGCGCAGTGCCTCGGCAATGGAGTCTTGCCGGCGGATCTCTTCCATTTCGTCATCGGTCAAGATGTGCAAGCCCGTAATTTCGTCCATATCGTAGTCGCCACAAGCGGTGACCCCTGTAAGGAACAGGAAAGCGGGCAATAGGAATATGTAATATAGTCTTTTCATACAATACTTCGGTAAATAATTAATTAAACACTTAAAAGTCAGCGAGTTAAATTAACAAGAGTTAGCATAAAAGAATTGGTCAAGTGCTTGATTTTCAGTAACTCTATGTTCTCAACGCATAAGTTAAACATGGAAATATCAGGAGCACTCAACCAATATATGAATATCTGCAGGGATGCCTTTAATGGATATACCGCAAAGTTAAACAAAAGTACGAAATATGTCGTAATGGAGACACTACTTTTATTTATGGTCATACCAAGAAAAATAAACTTCACACAACTGGCACGCTACGGCAACCGTTGCGAGCAGTGTTACAGACAGACTTTTTCGAGGAAGTTTGACTGGGTGCAGTATAACCTTAACCTGATGGAAAAGCTTTTCGGTAAGAACGACAGAAAAGCTATAGCCATAGATCCGAGCTATATATCCAAATCGGGAAAGCATACTCCAAATATCGGTTACTTCTGGTCCGGTGTTGCAGGGGCAACTAAAAGAGGTCTTGAAATACTTGGGATAGGAATCATAGACATTGATATTAAAGACTGTATTATGCTCAAGGCAGGGCAGACACCAAATGCAGAAAACCTGCAAAAAAAGAATTATACTCTCATAGACTGGTATCTGCATGTACTTGATGGGATGAAGGACAGACTACTGACAATATCAAAGTACGTAGTGGCTGATGCGTATTTTGCAAAATCGACTTTCGCTCAAGGAGTTACAGATTTGGGATTCCATCTTGTCAGCAGATTAAGGGACGATGCCAATCTCATGTATATATACAACGGTAAACCTACAGGCAAAAGAGGAAGGCCTAAAGTATATGGAGAGAAAATAGACTTTGAGAATCTAGACTATTCTAAAATGGAAAGAATAGAGAGCAACTCGGAAGATGAGGAACTCTATACGCTTGTCGCATACTCAAAGGCTATGAAGAGGAATATCAGACTTGTCATATGGAGAGGCTCAAAAGGAAAGCGCAAACTTTACTTTTCAACTGACATCAATATGTCCGGCAAAGAAGTCATTGAATTTTACAGGACAAGATTCCAAATCGAATTCTGTTACCGTGATGCGAAACAATACACCGGATTATATCACTCACAGGCAAGGGACGAAAGAAAACTTGACTTCGCATTCAATGCTTCATTTACCGCTATCAATGCAGCAAAGATAATGATGAAACAATACAATGTCCCGTTTTCTGTTGAGTCACTCAAGTCTCTGATTTTTAACTCATATCTGCTAGACCGATTTTTCAAGCTGTCTGGCACAAGACCAAACAAGAAGATAAATGCTAAACTTGTCAAAGAACTCATTGATATAGCTGCCTATAGGGCAGCGTAAAAATATTTACAAATAATAATTTTATAACTAACTATTG
>NZ_NFKD01000011.1:0-80165 GCF_002160215.1 Bacteroides sp. An19
GACGGATACCATTTCAGTGAAAAGATGACCGATGTCTACAATCCTTTCAGCCTGCTCAATGCTTTTGCTTCCGGCTCTATCCGTGATTACTGGTTCCGTAGCGGTACGCCTTCATACCTCATCCGCCTGCTTACACATACCAATGAGAATTTGGATGAACTGACCGGGAAATATTACGACCCGCAGGAGTTTATCGACTATAAGGCAAATGTAGAAAAACCGTTGCCGATGATTTACCAGAGCGGATACCTCACCATCAAAGATTATGATCGCGATTTCGGGACATTCCTGCTCGATTTTCCCAACAACGAAGTCAAGAAAGGATTTGTGGCATTGATTGCTTCAGATTATTTGAAGCCCCGGCAAGAAATGGGCAGTTGGGTGCGTAATGTGGTCCTATCTTTGCGCAGGGGAGAATTGGAGAAATTAAACAAGCTATTCACCTCCTTCCTTGCCGACATTCCCTATACCATGCGTCGCAAGCAGGACGAGAGGGAAAGGGAGCGTTATTTCCACTATACGTTCTACCTGATATTCCGCCTGGTCAGCGTCTATACGGTCTATACCGAAAAGGAACAGAGCGAAGGACGGGTGGACTGCATCGTAGAGACACCCGATTACGTCTATATCTTCGAATTTAAGCTGAACGGAACGGCAGACGAAGCCTTAAAGCAGATAGAGGAAAAAGGCTACGCACGCCCGTATGCTTCCGACAGGCGACTTATATATAAAATAGGTGCCAGCTTCTCCTCGCAGACCGGAACCATTGACGACTGGAAGGTGCAAGGTTAATATCTTTGAAACAAGAAAGACGCAGAAGTATAATAATCCGTTTACACTTCTGCGTCTTTGTTATTTCAATGTGATTCCGTCCAGATTATACCAGATGTGCCACCCATTCATCACGGTCTCCCGGAAGGAGGTCTACCACCGGAATCTCAATCATTGTGTAGCATCCCGGTTGCTGACGCATCGAGGCGCGGGCTACGCATACCAGTACTTGGGCAGTCAGAGCCGGATTGTTAATTTTCATATCAAATTCGAACAATTGGTTATGAGTCTTGCCCGATACACCTTTGCGAACCAAGTTCACGCCGTGCCCTACATCGTTCAGGTCGTCCACACAAGCGACTTGTTTCACGTGCGTTTCGTCATTCACGAAATACGGGTCAGCCTTGATGGCTGCTTCTACCTGCTTGAAGTCGGCACCCTCTTCCAGTTCTACATATACCATACGGCGATGAATACCCGTACCTACCGGAATAGTCATCGACAACGCATCTTTCACACCGGCAATCGCACGCACAGCAACAGAATGCCCCATGCTGCGGCCCGGACCGAAGTTGGTATAGGTGATGCCTTTCGGAGCAATGGCTTCCAGCAAGGTACGTACTACCGAGTCACTTCCCGGGTCCCAGCCTGCCGAAATAACCGATACGGTATTGTTTGCCTTAGCCACTTCACCCAATGTACGGCGCAAGTCGCTGATTTGCGTATGGATATCAAAGCTGTCCACGGTGTTGATACCGAGTGCGAGGATTTCTTTTGCATATTGTTCTACGCTGCGCGTCGGAGTGGCAAGAATGGCAACATCCACGTCTTTCAGTTCTTTGATGTCTTTCACCACTTCATAGTTTGCCAACTCGGCAGGCTTGTTTTCCGCCCCATGACGGCGCACGATACCTGCCACTTCGAAATCGGGAGCCGCTTCCAGCGCTTCCAGCGTAAATTTTCCGATATTACCGTAACCCACTACGGCTGCTCTAATTTTCTTCATCGTGTTTGATGTTTTAAAATGAATCTTCAATTGAACTAATCTGTGTAATCTGTGGTGTGTCACTCACCGACTTTTACGCCACAAAGATAGAAAAACGAAACGATTCGTGACATACCGGAAAGAAGCGATTTTGAAAATATTATCACAAAACTTATGATTTATAACTTTCTTATGCCTATTTTTGCATCGAAATTAGAAATTGCAGCAAAAAAGATGATTGAATATATCAAAGGAGAACTTACCGAACTGACTCCCGCCATGGCAATAGTAGAATGCCACGGTGTAGGCTATGGCATCAATGTTTCACTCAACACCTTTTCCGCCATTCAAGGGAAACAGGAAGTCAAACTCTTCATCTACGAGGCAATCCGCGAAGACGCCCATGTGCTCTACGGCTTCGCCACCAAGCAGGAGCGCGAGCTTTTCCTTTTGCTCATCACCGTTTCGGGCATCGGAGGCAACACTGCACGGATGATCCTCTCCGCTCTTTCGCCCAATGAATTGTGCAACGTCATCAGCAGCGGAAACGACAAATTACTGAAAACCGTAAAAGGTATCGGGCTGAAAACAGCGCAACGCATCATTGTCGAACTGAAAGACAAGATAGCCTCCACAGGTATTACCGAGGCGGAGACTGTATCATCCATATCTGCATCTGTCAACGCCGAAATCTACGAAGAAGCCGTAGCCGCCTTGGTTATGTTAGGTTTCGCACAAGCTCCTACGCACAAAGCCGTGGCTAGTATCCTGAAAGCCGATCCCGATGCTACTGTAGAACAAGTCATCAAGCTAGCATTGAAGATGTTGTAAAATAATCCCGGCAAACATCTTTGCCCGATAGCTTGTAAATAAGTATACCGGTCTATCATCTTCATCTGCCAATGGAAGCGGATGAAACTCTTTGATAAAGCCAGCAGATTCATCGCTTTATGCTGATACGGATTGCCAGATTTATCTTTAATGATCAGATAGCCCGCTATCTTCCTTATAGTAGAGATGCTAAATTTTGCGTCTCTACAAAAAACATCCCCAATCAGCACACGATAAACCCAGACAGGCTCTAATCTTTATATTGATTTAGAAGCTGTTTTGAATTTATCGTGCGATGATTTGGGATGAGTTTTTGAGGCATTTCCGCTTCTGTGATGAGGAAGATAGCGGGCTATCTGACGAAGAACAGGAGCGAAAAGGACCAAAAAATCGCCCAAAGCACACACGAAAACGGATACATCAAGCCAAGAAAAACTTTTTGGAGAAATTCAAAACAGCTTCTATTTCTTACATGCTTTCCGTCTCATTCACGCCTTTCCCTAGAAGATTATCCGAATAAGCATAAAATACATGTTGTGAAACATAAATAGATCAATAAGGTTTATTTGTGGCATAAAAATACATAAAAAATAGTTAACTGCTAACTCTACATTACAGAAAAAAAGCTATATTTGGAACGCTTTTTGAACAAAAGCAAGCATCCGTATGTTTACACGATGCTCGAATTAGCTGATTAATTAACCATAAATGATATTCTGGCCTTAGTCGGAAAAAGAGAAATCCGGCTGATGAATACAAGCAAAGAAGAAAGGCATATAATGATTTTAAAATGTATTAGAACAGTAGCGGTAGCTGCGTTGGCGCTGGTGAGCGTAAACGTATCGGGGCAGGACTTGCTGGCACGCCAGGCACCTATCGACAGAAAGCTGAAAGCTGTAGACTCGTTGGCGCTGATTCGCCAAATCAAGGCTGAACAAGCCGTTTATCCTGCCTATAATCTGTATCCAAACTGGCAGAACGACCGTGTACATGCTTATGGCAATACGGTACAAGTCCCAGATACATTCCGAATTGATTTAACCGGTTTCTGCATGCCCACTACGCATACGAAGATTACCTCAAAGTGCGGTCCGCGCTGGCGTCGTATGCATAATGGGTTAGATATTAAGGTATATATCGGTGATACCATTCGGGCGGCTTTCGACGGGAAAGTACGTATGGTGAAGTATGAGCGTCGCGGTTATGGCAAGTATGTGGTTATTCGTCACGACAACGGGTTGGAGACCATTTACGGTCATCTTTCCAAACAACTGGTGAAAGAAGACGAATACGTAAAGGCTGGCGATGTGATAGGTCTGGGTGGCAATACCGGACGTTCTACAGGTTCGCACCTGCATTTCGAAACCCGTTTCTTGGGTGAGGTGATTAATCCTGAATTTATGTTTGATTTTCCGAAACAGGATATTGTGGCAGACAGTTACCTGTTTATCCGTAACGCAAACCGTTATCCGTACCAGCGTACACGTGCATTGGCAAACTTGAAGAGCGGGAAGAAAATCGAGAACGCGGAATCTTCACCTGCAGAAGGTGGTGCTATCCGTTATCATAAGATACGCAAGGGAGATACCTTGGGACGTATATCTCGGATTTACCACGTATCTATCGACCGTCTGTGTAAGATGAACGGCATTAAGCGTACCACAACCTTGCGCATCGGTCAGGTATTGCGTTGCTCATAAACAATAGCATTTTATCATTTCGGTAAGAAAAAATAACCGGGCAGGAGGAAAACGAAATCGTTTTCTTCCTGCTTTTGTTTTCCTGCCTCATTACACTACTGTACGTGCCGTTCGGCATACCTGTTCCCTGCTTTTTTGAGTGACGAAGACTGGAAAAAGAAGCATATTCTCTTTTTATTTGACAGGATAATCGTTATCTTTACCGCCAGATTGAACGAAAACAAGGATTATGATTAAACTTTTGTTGGTAGAAGACGATCCCAACCTGTGCTACATCGTACAGAGCGGACTGCAGGAACTGATAGGCGGATACGATGTGTGTACCGCTGCCAATGGAAAAGAGGGACTGGAAGCCTGGGAACAGCACAAACCCGACATCATTATCAGTGATATTGATATGCCTGAAATGGACGGATTCGAAATGGTAAAACGCATCCGGGAGACCGATGGTGATACCCCTATCCTTTTTGCTTCGGCTCTGACTTCTCCTAAAGACGTACGGAGAGGATATGGGTTCGGGGTAAACAATTATGTAAAAAAGCCCTATGTACCCGATGAACTGGACGCCCATATTCATGCCATCCTAAAGATGAAGAGCGGAGAGAAAAGCCGTTCGGAAAACGGTTGCCTCAAAATAGGGCACTATACGCTGGAACCCGCCCATGCCACTTTACGCAATGATACAAACGGAAAGCTTCAAGTGCTGACCCAACGGGAAGCTCAGATATTGCAGCTGCTTGCCGAGAACAAGAACGAAGTGGTGCGCCGCGAAGCTATTCTGAGCCGTTTCTGGAATACGGAAGACGATTTCTTTGCCTCGCGCAGTCTGGATGTATTTATCAACAAGCTTCGCAAACATTTCGAATCTGATGCAGATATCGAAATAAAAACCGTGCGGGGCATCGGGCTGATGCTGGTAACGGGATAAGAGCTTTTTCACCACAGATTACACAGATTAAGTTACAATTAAGAGCGAATCATAAATAACCCAAAGTTGTGCTTGTCGTTATTAACTATTAATTGTTCACTATTAATTGTTCACTATTAATTGTTCACTATTAATTGTTCACTATTAATTATTTTCAATCCGTATAATCTGTGGTGAACAAGCCATCATCGTTCGTAATCGGTAAAGCGGATGCCTTCGGCGGCGTAATCATAGCTTCGGGAGAGTTTCCAGCTTTGGCTTGCCGCGTTCCAACGGTAGATGTCTTTGCTCTGCAGTTCGCCTTTATCCGAATAAACCATTTCGCTACGCACCGATTTCACGTAACCCATATCGGTCTTTGCGCATACCTCGCGCACCGTCACACGCTTGCCCGCCAACTCATCGTTGAACAACTTCTCCGGAGTCTGTGCGCTCATCACTGTTGCTACACTTGCCAATACCATTACACTCGCTGCTTTTTTCAAATTCATTGTTTTCATAATACGCTCTATTTTAATGTGATACTTTTGTTTTATTTTGATATGACAAAGGTAAGCGTTCCGCTCTTCCTTTTAGGTTATCGGTATGTTATCTTTAGGTTAACGGGGATTTTTTCGCGGATAATCGTATCTTTGCCTGCAGAAAACAAAATACATTACACGCTATGGACAAGAAAAAGATAAAAGAATTTTTCGCCGATAAAAAGAACCGGCGATTCGCAGGGCTAAGCGCATTGACTTTCTTAGGGCTTATCGGGGCATTGGCGTTGCAGACGGTGTGGCTCATCAATACATACCAGTTGATACAAGCTAATATCCGCAAAGAAAGCTATGAAACGATTGAAAAAGCCCTGGAAGAAGAAGGGAACATGAGATTCGGACAAACCCCTAAAGGTACAGAAATCATGAGCGGCCCAACCAATGATACCATTCCACCAATGACCTATTTTTACCAACGCCTGAACGATATGGGGTATCCAATGTCGTTGCATAACTTAGATTCAATCACAAACGAACTGCTGGTAAATAAAGATTTAGGGAACAGATATTACATCTATCTTATTAACCTGCAAACAGGAGAAAGGCTGGACAGCATCGGGACACATCAAGAAATGTCGTGGCTAAGCATAAAACCTAAATATTTTCCGATACGTTCCGACTATACCCAAGTCATTCAACTCATACTGACCAATCCTTTTCAGACTTTTCTCGAACGCATGGGACTGCTCATTTTAGCCACCATCATTATTTTAATATTGGTGGTAAGCAGTATCATCTACCAAATCCGTATCATCGCGCGTATGAACAAGATTTTCCAGATACGCGAAGACTTTACCTATGCCATGATACACGACATGAAGACACCGCTCAGCTCCATTTTCACCGCACTCTATTTCCTGCATAGCGGAAGGCTGGACAACAAACCCGAGACAAAAGAGAAATATTACACCATAGCCGAAAACGAAGTGGACCACCTGCTGACCCTTACCAACAGGGTGCTCACCCTGTCGAAGCTGGAAAGCCACAAGCTGGAAATGAACCGGGAAGACGTACAGCTGGAACCGATAGTAGAAAACCTGACCGTGAAGTTTACCGCCAAGGCGCAAAAGCCTGTCCGCTTCACCGCCGACTTGAAGGCTCCGATGGTATATGCCGACAAAGAATACCTGGAAGAGGTATTGAGCAACCTGATGGACAACGCCATCAAGTATTCGAAACCCGAAGGAGTGGACATCCGTATCCGTTCGGAACTGAACGAGAAATACACCGTCGTCAAGGTGCACGATAACGGTCTGGGCATCTCGGAGGCCGACCAGCGCACCATCTTCAACAAATACGAGCGTGCCGCAGCCGGACGGAAGAAAAACAAAGACAAGCCTTCCGGCTTCGGTTTAGGGTTGAACTTCGTACAACAAGTGATGCATGCCCACGAAGGAAAGGTATTCGTCACCAGCATCGAAGGAGAGTTCACCGAATTTGCATTATTATTTCCAAGGTAATTATTCAGGTGACTAGGTACTAGGTGACTAGGTGACTAGATATTAAATACATTAGTAAACATCAGCAAGACTATATACTTGATAAAGTATTGTTTTTTAAAACCTAGTCACCTAGTACCTGGTCAACTAGTTAACTAAAATCACATCGGCATCATCACAAACACACGGTAGTTCTGCTGGGCTTCCAGTTCTTTCATGAAGCCGCAGATATCCGCCGCGCCTATCGCTTCAATCACCGCCTTGGTATCGGCAGGCAATTCGGAAGGAAGCAGTTCGTTTCCGGCTATCTCGCCACACCAATAACTGTTGGTGCGCTCCATTTCGGCAAAGTGTTTTACCATAAACTCTTTTACCTTGGCAAGTTCGGCTTCGTCTACCTGTTGCGCCAGTTTCGCAAATTCGTTGCGGATAATCTCCAGCGCACGGTCTTTCTTCTCCGGTTTCATCGGGAACACAGTCTGATACACCAAAGGCACATCCGACGTACGTTCCAGCACACCGCCGGTAGAAATGGAGTAAGTAGCCCCTTCTTTCTCTCTTACCTCGCTGAGCAGGCGGGCACTCATCAGCTGGGCACACATCGATGCCAATATCCGGTTCTTGAAGTTATAAGGAACGGTTCCGCTTACGAAGATACCTCCATACGCCTGCGGCACTTCCATTTTCAGTTTGACCTCTCCGGTCTTTTCGCCTGCAGTCACCCCTATTCCGCTGATACGCTTAATTTCAGCCTTCAGTGTCGGGTCGGACGGCAACGAAGCCAGATATTGCTCTGCCAGGTTTTTCAATTCTGCTTCATCAAAGTTTCCACTGAATACGAAAGTAAACTGGGAAGCATTGGCAAGTTGTTCGCGGATTATCTTCAGGATATGCTCACGGTTCGCCCCGTCGACATCCGCCGCATCCAGCATCTGCATACGCGGCGACTGATACATAAACTGATTCAATTTCTGCTGGAAAATCAGTTGGGGATTGGATTCCTGGTTCTGAAGCACACCTTTCAACAGGTTCTGCAATGCCGTAAACTCATCGGCGGTGACATTCAATTGCGTAAAGTTCAGGTAAATCAATTCCATAAGGGTCTTCAGGTCTTTAGGAGTGGCATTGCCGCTGACATTGCGCACGTAATGGTCCAGTTCGATATTGACAATCGCTTGCTTTCCTGCCATTTGCTTTGCCAAATCGGCAAAGGTGAACTCGCCTAAACCGTGTTGGGCAGTTACGACAGGCATAAACAGCAAATCGTTTACCCATTCATCGCCGTAAACCGACGTACCACCCTTAGCCGTAGCACGGAATACGATTTCATCGTTTTTGAAGTCAGTCTTCTTCACAATCACCTTCACTCCGTTTGATAGCATCCATTCCTTGGCACCGAACTGGGGAAGCGCTTTTTCCGATACAACCTTTCCGGCTGCCGGAAGCTGGCTTATCAGCGGCTCATTCTTTACATTATCCACATACGGAGCAATCTCTTCGGCATCTATCTGTGCCAATGAAGCCTTCAGGGCTGCGGCATCCGGACAAACGACACCTTCTTTTTCGGGAAGCGCAATCAGAACAGCCATGTTCCGTTCGTTAAGCAACTGGGCATACATCTGATTGACCGCCTCAACCGGAATCTGATTGGCAAGCATATTCATCAGCTGATATTCGTTCTCGATACCCGGAATCGGTGTCTTGTCGAGGAAGTTACGGACATAAGATTCTGCCAGCTTCCGGTTCTCCTGATGATTGCGGTTATTGTATGCCTGCTCCAGTTGCGACAGGTATTCAGAACGGCAACGGGCATATTCGGTAGCGGTAAAGCCTCCGCGTTTGGCACGCAACACTTCCCGATAGACCGCATCCATAGCCGGTTCGGTGTCGCTCCCTTTCGGTACGGCAATATATGCCATCGCCTTCTTGGTCTTACACAACTCCATGTCGCCATGCTGTCCCTGCGCCAAAGCATACGGAGCATCCGGCAGGGTGGAGATGTCGTGCAGGCGATACATCATCATCATGTCCGCCATGTCCAGCATATATTCGGTGGTAAGCGCCAGCATCGTGTTGCGGAGCGAATCGGGCAATACATCATACTTGAAATAGAACTTCACCAGCGAGTTGCCCTGCTCCTTGTCCTGTCCGATGGCTATCACCGGTTCGGTAAAATCATCTACCGGATAATAAACACGTTCGGCAGGCTGGGCAGGAAGCTCAATAGGCGCGAACAGTTCCTTGATTTTCGCTTCGATGCGGTCTACATCCACATCACCTACCACCACGACTCCCTGCAAGTCGGGGCGATACCATTTCTCGTAATAATCGCGCAAAGCCTGATAAGGGAAATGGTCGACAACTGACATCAGTCCGATAGGAGAACGGCTGCCATAGCGGCTATCCGGGAAAATAATGGGCGATGTTTTTTCAAAAATGCGTTGCATGGGAGGCATCTGGCTGCGCCACTCTTCATGAATCACGGCACGTTCTTCATCAATGGCTTTGTCTTCGAGCAACAAACCGTTTGCCCAGTCGCTCAAAATCAGCAGGCAGGAGTCCTGCACGCCGATGCGTTCCGAAGGCACTCCGCAGATGCGGTACACGGTCTCGTCGACAGCTGTATAGGCATTGAGGTTCATGCCGAACTTCACGCCTACCGATTCCAGCCAGGGAATCAACGTGTTGCCGGGGAAATGCTTGGTGCCGTTGAAACACATGTGCTCTAAGAAGTGAGCCAATCCGCGCTGGTTTTCTTCTTCCTGAATGGACCCTACCTTTTGGGCGATATAGAAGTCCACCTGGTTTTCCGGATAGTCGTTGTGACGGATGTAGTAGGTCAGTCCGTTGTCCAGTTTTCCGATGCGGACGTTCTTGTCCACTGGTACAGGAGGCATCTGCTGTGCACGTAATCCCAAAGGAAGCATGCAGCATCCCGCCAAGGCAAAACAAATAAATTTCGTAAATCTTTTCATAAGTTTTTCTTACTATTTTATTAAACAATCTTTCTTTTAACAGCACAAAGATAAGTATTAGTCTCCACATATTATGTTATCACAATGTTATCTTTAGGTTAACGGGACTTACAGCATAGAGCTACAGACGTGGGCAGCTGATACCAAACAAAAAACAACCTTCTGTATAATCTGTGGTGAAAAAATGTACCTTTGTCGTACGACAAACCCATAAAACAATTCTGGTATGGAAAAGGAAAAAGTGAAAGGCATCCCTTACGGAGTGGCAAGTTTCAAACAGTTAAGGCAGGAAAATTCCTATTACGTAGACAAGACGATGTATCTTCCCATGCTGGAGGAGATAAGCAACTACCTTTTCCTTATACGTCCCAGAAGATTCGGAAAGAGCGTATTTGTCAGCATGATGCGGACGTATTACGACATTGCCAAAGCGGACCGGTTCGATACACTCTTCGACGGACTCTGGATAAAAGAACATCCCACACCGTTGAAGAATGCCTTTCAGATTATCTATTTTGATTTTTCCATTGTGGGAACAGGATTCAATGAACAGGAATTGGAAGAAAACTTCAACAAATATTGTGGACAAGTACTGGACGTTTTTGCCGAAATCTATGCCAGTTTCTACGACAACGGATTTGAGCAAGAAGTCAAAAAAGAAAGCAGCGCCCGTTCCAAGCTGAACTACCGCTTCTTAATAAAATCGATGAAAGGCAATTAAATCCCGAAAACCAATGGATAATTTCACTGAAATTCGTATCTTTGTAAATCATAAAAAACAAATTCGCTTATGGAAAGCAGAGAATTAAGAGACAGATACGTCAACCCGTATACCGACTTCGGTTTCAAGAAACTGTTCGGCACCGAGATAAACAAAGACTTGCTTATCAGTTTCATCAATAGCCTGCTCCATGGCAGAGAAGTGGTGAAAGACCTCACCTATCTCAATACCGAACACCTCGGCATCAGTGAAGCCGACCGCAAAGCCGTGTTCGATGTTTATTGCGAAAATGAAAATGGCGAAAAATTATTAGTCGAGATGCAGCGAGGCATCCAGCAGTATTTTAAGGACCGTAGTCTTTACTATGCAACTTTTCCCATCCGTGAACAAGGACAGAAAGGGGAGTGGGATTATCAGCTGAAATCAGTCTATATCATTGGCATCCTCAACTTCACGTTTGATAAAGATAACGACAATTATTTCCACCACGAAGTGCAATTATTTGATAACCAGACCAAAGAAGTCTTTTACGATAAACTGACTTTCATCTACTTGGAAATGCCCAAATTCAATAAAACAGAAGATGAATTGACTGACATGTTCGAGAAATGGCTTTTTGTTCTTCGCAATCTTTCCCGATTGATGGAACGTCCCAAAGCCTTACAAGAACGCATTTTCACCAAGCTTTTCGAAGCTGCCGAAATTGCCAAGTTCACTAAGGTGGAATACGATAATTACGAAGAAAGCTTAAAAATCTATCGAGACTGGAAAAATACGATTGATACCGCAAAGAAAATTTCATGGGAAGAAGGACATGAAAAAGGGAAAGAAGAAGGGAAAGAAGAAGGACGGGAAGAAAAGGCTGCCGAAATGGCTCGAAGTTTAAAAGCGGAAGGGGTTCCTGTTAATATTATCGCTAAATGCAGCGGTTTAAGCGAAGACCAAATCAACACCCTCTAAAAATGCATACGAATTCAATATAAATCAGAAACTGTTCTGAATGTCTCCAAAAAGTTTTTCTTGGCTTGATGTTTCCGTTTTCCCCGATAAATTTATTTGACCGAATATGAACCAATACATGATTGAATGGTTCATAATCTGCTTTAAGCAGTCTTACTTTTACGTTCTCCAATTGAAAACCGTACGTTCTCGATATGGAAACCGTACGGTTTTCAATTGGAGAACGTACGGTTTTGATATGGAAACCATAAAAGGATGCCGCTTGCATCGATAATATAACCTAAGCGGAAACTGAAATGTAGTGAACGTATTGAGGGATTAATTATGCGAATCAGGAGTTAAACGTAGTTATGTTTCACAGGAGTTATCACTTCGTTCAGGAGTTAAAGGCCAATAGCCTTGCTTCTGAAACCGGCGCCAAAAAGCATTGGCATCTAACTCCCAGCGGGCGATAACTTCCTATAACTCCCTTTTAACTCCTGATTGTATAAATGTACGCAACGTCCTTCTTTGATTCATTCAAAACTGTTTCCGTTTTTTTCAATCCGTGTAATCTGTGGTGAAAAACACTCACGCTTCCTCTTCTTCGTGCAGAATAAACCGTTCGATTTCTTCACAGACCCGCAGGCGAATCTTTTCAGCAGCTTGCCTTCACGCAGGTAATAGATAGTGTCGCACACCTCGTGCAAGGCATCCAGCCGGTGCGAAGATACGATGACGGTTTTCCATTGTGCTTTCAGGTTGCGAATCAGCTGCTTCATCTGGATACATCCTTTCAGGTCAATGCCATTGAACGGTTCATCCAGGATATAAAGGTCGGGGCCTTGCAGACAGACCGCCATAAAGCCTAACTTCTTTTGCATTCCTGTGGAATATTCGGAAGCATAGCGGCCGAGAGGAAGACGGAACATTTTTGTATTCAAGTAATCTATTTGCTTCCGGTTGACCTTCTTCCCGTATGCCCGCAGGCAAAACTCGATGTATTCGTATCCCGTCACCAGCGGATAAAAGAAATTATCGGCTGGCAAATAACCTACCGTCACCCACTCGCCTTTCCGAATCATGCCTTCATACGAAGCCATCCCCGTCAGGCAACGGAACAAAGTTGTCTTTCCTGATCCATTGTCCCCTACCAGTCCATACACTTTTCCCCAGTCGCAAACCAGCGAAACATCATCGAGCACTTTTGCGCGCCCGAACGACTTTGACATATTCTCCACACGTATTATTTCCATATAGCTTTCCATTTTATCCATACCGCATACGAAAGTATTCCCACGACCGTCAATTCTGCCAGACAGCCCACCCAGGCGAAACAAGTCCATGCAAACAAAGGAATACATACGACAAGCTGCATCACCGCAATACCGACAATTACCGGACAGACCCAACGGAACAACGCCATGCTTTGCAGATAGAGAATACCCGATGTCAGGCAGGAAAAGAAAAACAGTACGTCTTCTGCCCGGAACCCTCCGGCAAGGCACATCATCCCGAAAGGCAGGAACAGCACCGATGCATTCCAGCTATTCGCTTTCCATAATTCCCTCTGCAGGATATGATAACTCTTGAACTTCTGCAACAGATGTGCATCGAGTACGTAGCTGTAGGCACCCGACTGGATAATGCCCCAAACCAACATGCCCACCTTTGCCACCCGTACATTGCCGTTCAGACATCCCAATGCCGACATACCTATTACAATAAGGTATAGCCAGCTCATGCGACGGAACATCCGGAGATATTCCATATTGCCGGCATACAGGAATCCGAACCTTATGGGGGTTATCCGGAAACGGACAGGAGGCACGAAAGGCAACAGGCAAATCCCCAACGGCATGCACAAAGCTATCAGCCATTCGCCCCGTATCCCTGCTATTACGGCAAAAGGCAGGCTTAGCAAAAGGTATTCGTAGCAGAAGAAAACCGACACATTATCGGTAAACCTGCGCAAAAATTCCCTGTCCTTCCTTGCCTGGTGATAAGCACCTATCACCAGCAGGCAGGCAACCGGAAGCATCCAGCCTGTCTTTACCTTACACAATATCGCTACGGCAAGGACGAGCAGCCCAACCAGCAACACGCTCCGCACAATGCCCAATTCCTTCAGCAACCTGCCTCCGCTCTGCAGGCGTAACTTGACATAATATCCAAACATACCTCTGTGCCCGTTCAGCATTTTTCGTAATGATACAACTTACTGATTACTATTGTTTCATAGACTTATCTTCTTTAAAAACAGTTCTTATCTTCTTGCAGAATCCGAAGAGTTTCCCAACACCTGTTTCAACCACGGATATCCCCAAATGATTGCCATATAGACTATACCAATGAATAGAAGTGAACCGAGTGCCGCTCCCAATTCATACCTCCATTCATAAGTGTTCCAAACTACCTGACCATCAACAAGCCATTGTTTCAGGGGACGATAACCACATCTGACAAACAGATATACCCACGCAAAGATGACCAACATCTGCATACGATTCACATGCTTAGCTTTCATATTTCTCATTTAAGTTTTACTGACGCAAAAGTAAGCATCTGTTCTCACACACTATGTTATCGCAATGTTATTTTTAGGTTAACGAGAATTGGCTGGAGGTGCTGGTTGCTGATTTGCATCACTTGCCAAACCTCTCTACATAACAATCCGGAAATTTATGGCAAAGAATATACGGATTGCCACAACTTTTTCGTATCTTTCCGTGTTGATAATATATAAACCCTTTAAAAACAAACATCATGAAACATGCAATGCCTCAGCTTCCCTACACGATGGAAGCACTGGCTCCACTGATGAGCCAAGAAACTTTAGAATACCATTACGGCAAGCACCTGCAAACCTACGTGGACAATCTGAACAAACTGATAGCCGGAACGCCCTTCGAGGACATGAGTCTGGAAGACATTATCTGCAAAGCCGACGGAGGCATTTTCAACAATGCCGCACAAGCTTGGAACCATACATTCTTTTTCGAAACACTGACCGCACAACCTCAAGACATACCTGCCTCGGTGGCAGATAAACTGGCAAAGGACTTCGGGTCGGTAGAAGCATTCAGACAAGAGTTTACCCAAAAAGCTACCACTCTCTTCGGTTCGGGATGGGTATGGCTGGCAGAAGATGCCGGCAAGAAACTTTGCATCCTTTCCGAACCGAACGCAGGCAACCCGCTGACCCGAGGCATGAAGCCCATCCTTACCATTGATGTATGGGAACATGCTTACTACATCGACTATCGTAACCGACGGGCTGCATACATCGAAGCATTCTGGAAACTGATAGACTGGACAAAAGTTGCTGCACGCTTCTAAAACAACCTCTAAAATCGAAACACTGATTTGCGCCGATTCATGCGGATTGATTCTTTCATGGAAAATCCACACGAACCGGCGTTTTTCCACTATCTTCTGTTTTTCCGTCTCGTTTTTTATTTTTTATTAAAAACACTTGCCTTTATACTCCCTTCTTTGATTTATTTGTTACTTTTGTCGCCGAAATTTCATTAAAAGCAAGAAATATGAACACTACACTCTTACTCCTGGGCATCGGTATGCAAGAACTGATTGTCATCGTATTGATTCTGTTGCTGTTTTTCGGCGGAAGGAAGATTCCTGAACTGATGAAAGGACTGGGTAAAGGCGTGAAAAGCTTTAAAGACGGTGTGAACGGACTGGAAGAAGACTTAAAGGCAGACACAAAGAAAGACGAAAACACCCAACCGAATACCGATAAAGACAAATGATGAAAGAGAAAGGGGATAGCACAAAAACGAACGATGCATCGAACATGACTTTTTGGGATCACGTAGATGAATTGCGGAAAGTGCTATTCCGCATCATCATCGTGACGGGAGTGCTCATGCTTGCCGCCTTCTGCTTCAAAGACGAACTGTTCGGCATCATCCTTGCACCCAAAGAGAATGGCTTCATTGTCTACCAATGGTTCGACCGTATCGGAAACGCCTTACACATTCCGGGATTATCCGTCCCAGATTTTCATATACAGCTTATCAATACCAAACTTTCGGGGCAGTTTCTTACCCACATGAGCGTATCGCTCTATGCGGGCATTGTGCTGGCTTCGCCTTACATACTTTATCAACTGTTCCGTTTTGTCTCGCCTGCCCTTTATGCCAACGAACGACGTTATTCCCTACGCGTAGTAATGTGGGGCTACATACTGTTCCTGCTAGGCGTACTGTTCAGTTATTTTCTGGTATTTCCTTTTACTTTCCGCTTCCTTGCCCTTTATCAGGTCAGTGCGGAAGTAGAAAATGCGATTCTGCTCAGTTCATACATAGACACTCTGACTATGCTGAGCCTGATGCTGGGCATCACGTTCGAAATTCCCATCCTTGCCTGGCTTTTCGCCAAACTGGGATTTCTTACATCTACTTTCATGCGTACTTACCGCAAACATGCCATTATCATTGCACTGGTCATATCTGCCATCATTACGCCTACATCGGATGCCATTACCCTGATATTGGTAGCTGCCCCGATGTCCCTACTCTACGAAGCCAGCATCTTTATCGTGAAGCGGACTAATAAGTGACAGAGACACTCCGGATCAAGTGTGTATGCTGGCTTAAGAAGAGCGGTTCTGAACAGTTTGTTGTACTTGGGAATTATTCCTTGCCAGCTTTTTCCGCTTCTTCCATCTTACGGGTGACAAACTTCAGCTTCAGGTTTGCTTCGTTCTGTTCTTTACGGATTTGTTCCATTGCCGAAAGAATACGCGCCAAGTCACTAACAGCCGCTATAGCCTTCACATCATCGGTACGCATCGTAGTTGTATAATTTCGGTCACCGATAAATTCCAGCCGGAAACGGCGTTTGTCTTGATTGGCAACGATAAAGGCGGCTACCCCCCCGTCATCCTTTCCTACCCGATAGTCGGCTTTCTCGATTGGACGTCCCAAATCGGTCGTCTCATAACTGTCGGGCGAAGGAGCAGTCTGGGCAAACAGGTCGCCATCTGTGCTCACTTTTACTGCCGTATGGTGTATGCTTCCACCGGCACAATAAATCGAGGTAAGCAACATCTCTCCCAGCTCGTTCACCTGAGCCCGTAAGAACGAACGCCCGATGTTCTTCTCTACCACTTGTGTAGGATAAAAATAATTGCCGGTCTCCTGATAGGCAGTATCCTTCTCAAGCACGAAACGGTCTTTTATCGAATCAAGCGCAGCTTGCTTCACCTGCATCATACTATCCAGGTAAGCCAGCGTCTTGCGCTGTTCGTGCAGGTCGACCTGCTGCATCAGGCGGACACCTGCTTTACGCACATCCACGGCCTTAGGATAAAGCGTGCGGATACTGTCTATCTGCAGTTTGGCAAGGTTGTAGTTTCCGGAGGCAAACGATAACTCAGCCCGCTGAAACAATTCTCCTGCACGTTTCGAATCATTGTTGCACCCCGCAAGGAACATCACCAGGCACACAGCCGCTACCATCATCTTTTTCATACGCATCAGTTTTTAATATCCGAACACAGAGACAGGCAAATGCAAAAACATTGTAAATAAAACGTCCGGCATCGCCTTTTCACTTGAAATACAAAGGAAATTTTCCAGAGAGTCGTATCTCCGTGTTCATTTTTTATCATTATCAATCTCCTTTCATGAAACAAAAATACAATTTAATCGGTTCATATTCGGTAAAGCTCCCCTATTTTTTGTAATTTTGCACGCTATTTACGAGTTTTGAACACAAAAAACGAAACGAAAATCAACTAAGAATGAATCTGAAGGAACATTTTACCAACAAAATATTCAACTTGATTTCCGAAACCGCCGATGAACTGGGATTGGAATGTTACGTAGTAGGAGGCTACGTACGCGACATTTTCCTCAACCGGACTTCGAAAGACATTGACGTAGTAGTAGTAGGAAGCGGCATCGAGGCCGCCGAAGCTTTGGGCAAAAAACTGGGACGCAAGGCACACGTATCGGTATTCCGTAACTTCGGCACCGCACAAGTAAAATACTTCGATACCGAAGTGGAGTTTGTAGGGGCACGGAAAGAATCATACAGTCATGACAGCCGCAAACCCGTAGTAGAAAACGGTACACTGGAAGATGACCAAAACCGCCGTGACTTTACCATCAATGCCATGGCGGTCTGTCTGAACCAGGCGCGATACGGAGAACTGGTAGACCCTTTTGACGGGCTGAAAGACTTGAAAGAACGGATTATCCGCACACCGCTCGACCCGGATATCACGTTCAGCGATGACCCATTGCGTATGATGCGCTGCATCCGGTTTGCTACCCAACTGAATTTTTACATCGATGAAGAAACATTCAATGCCTTGGAACGCAACCGCGAACGCATCAAAATCATTTCGTACGAACGTATCAAAGACGAGCTGAACAAAATCTTGCTTTCACCCATACCGTCGAAAGGATTCGTCGACTTGGACCGCTGTGGCCTGCTGGAACTGATATTTCCCGAACTGACAGCTCTACAAGGTGTAGAGGTGCGGAACGGACGTGGACATAAAGATAACTTCTACCACACCCTGGAGGTGGTGGACAATATTTCCAAGGTTTCGGATAATCTTTGGTTGCGTTGGGCAACTCTATTGCATGACATCGGCAAGCCACGCACTAAACGTTGGGACCCACGTCTGGGATGGACGTTCCACAACCATAACTACATAGGAGAAAAAATGGTACCTGAAATCTTCCGTCGCCTGAAACTCCCGATGAACGAAAAGATGAAGTATGTACAGAAGCTGGTAGGACTGCACATGCGTCCCATTGTGATAGCCGATGATGTTGTGACCGACTCTGCCGTGCGCCGCTTACTCTTCGAGGCAGGTAATGATATCGATGACCTGATGGCATTGTGTGAAGCCGACATCACTTCGAAAAATGAAGCCCGTAAACAACGCTTCTTGGACAATTTCAAATTAGTACGTCAAAAATTGAAGGATTTGGAAGAAAAAGACCGCATCCGTAATTTCCAGCCGCCGGTAGACGGAGAGGAAATCATGCAGATATTCGCCCTACATCCTTGCCGTGAAATAGGTGATCTGAAGAGTGCCATCAAAGATGCCATCCTTGACGGCCTCATCCCTAACGAACACGATGCAGCTTTCCGTTTCATGCTGAAGAAAGCTGAGGAAATGGGGCTGAAGCCAGTAAATTTACCTAATAACAACCTCATATAAAATACACATATAATATAGGATTCCCGTTCGCCTGCAAATTGAATGGGAATCCTTTTATGAACCTGAGTTATCCAACATATTGTCCCTTTTGTTCTATCCATTGTCCAATATCTTACTTACCTTTGCCCTTATTATACTATATTAATGATAGAAATGAAAGAAGTAAATCCGAAAGAAACGACCCGTGCATACGCATTTGAAATGTGGATAGATGCCCCCATGCCCATGCTCACCTTTTTCAAGACCATAGATGTAACCCGCCTTGCCCGGATAAGCAAACGGCCTGGATTAAAGTTCAATATGCTGATGTGCTGGTGCATCGGACGGGCAGCACGCCATATCAAAGAGTTCTATATGCTTCCGGTCGGTAAAAAATTGATAGAATATGACAACATTGCCGTTTGTGCCGTTGTGGCTAATAGAGAAGGAGAAATAAGCTCCTGCGACATTCCTTTTTCTAATGACCTGAAACAATTCAATGAAGATTACCTGCGGCTGACCAGGCAAGTTGCTGAAAGCTGTCAGAATCATGACTTGACGGATTGCATGGTGATTGGCACATCTGCCCTTGTGCAATATGAAATAGACGGAGCGGTAGGTATGTACAGCGGAGTGTTCAATAATCCGTTTCTGATTTGGGGCAAATACAAACGGCATTTATGGAAACTGAAACTGACTGTTTCTTTCCAGTTTCATCATACACAGATGGACGGCGCGCATGCTTCGTGTTTTTTGGAGAATCTGCAAAAAGAAATCAACTGTCTGGTGGTATAATCAACAACAAATGTTATCTTTGCAGAACTAATGCCAGTCAGGAGTTAAACGTAGTTAAGTTTCACAGGAGTTATCACTTCGTTCGGGAGTTAAAGGCCAATAGCCTTGCTTCTGAAAACGGCGCAAAAGGTATTGGCATCTAACTCCCAGCCCGCACCGACGGGCGATAACTACCTATAACTCCCTTTTAACTCCTGATTCGCATAACTAACAGAAAAATACCAGTTGTTCAATCCTATGAAATGGCAAGTGTGCATATAGCTGCGCTTAACGGATAGCATTTCAGTCATAGCTATTCAGCAACGGACAGGCTTATAACAGGTTTGTCCTTTCTTGTTTTGCCATTATTCCAAATTTATAATTATGCGATGTGTCATGCCGCTACGTGCAGCAGGACTTGTCGCATCATATCAAGTTGAACAATGAACTATACATATAAGCATATTTGGCTCATCGCTTTTCCTGTAATGATGAGCATCCTTATCGAGCAACTTATCAATATTACCGATGCCTTATTCTTGGGGCACGTAGGCGATGTAGAACTTGGGGCATCCGCACTTGCCGGAATCTGGTATCTGGCTATCTATATGCTCGGCTTCGGGTTCAGTTTAGGGCTACAGGTAGTAATCGCCCGCCGTAACGGAGAACAACGGTATGAAGAAACAGGAAAAACGTTCTTTCAAGGACTGTTTTTCTTGCTGATGCTAGCGGCATTCCTTTGCCTGTTGTCTCAAATACTTTCTCCAGTTCTGCTGAAACATCTGATAACTTCAGACGATGTCTACAACGCAACTGTGTGTTATCTGAATTGGCGTATTTGGGGATTGTTATTCTCTTTCCCACTCCTAGCCTTACGTTCGTTTTTAGTAGGCATTACGCAGACAAAAGCCTTGAACATGGCGGCTTTCACAGCCGTACTGGTGAATATTCCGATGAATTGGCTCCTGATATTCGGATTCGATATGGGCATATCAGGAGCAGCCATAGCTTCTTCGTTTGCCGAAATGTGTTCGCTGGTAGTATTGACAATATATCTGTTCCGGCATATTGATGAAAAAGTATATGGCTTACGCTGGCACATTGAGATAAAGATATTAAAAGAAATATTTTCTATCTCGGTATGGAGCATGCTCCAATTCTTTGTCAGTGTAGCCATTTGGTTTCTGTTCTTCTTGGCTATCGAGCATTTGGGAGAAACAGAATTGGCTGTATCGAATATTGTAAGAAGTGTTTCAGCCCTGTTTTCCGTTATCGTCAATGCGCTGGCTGGTGTTACCAGTTCTTTGGTGAGCAACCTGATTGGAGCAGGTGAAAAGGGAAAAATCTTCCCGCTTTGTCACAAAATTATCCGTTTAGGATACGTGGCAGGTATCCCATTGATTGTTCTTGCCTTGGTCTTTCACCAACACATCATCGGGGCTTACACAGAAAATCCGGTTATCGTACAAGTTGCATGGTTGCCGTTTATGGTTATGCTGCTGAATTACTTCCTTGCACTTCCCGGCTATGTTTATCTGAACGCAGCGACAGGAACAGGAGCAACGCGGACTGTATTTGTCTTTCAACTGACAACAACCATTGTTTATCTGTTTTGCTTATGGGGATTAAGCCATCGTAATGTTCCGTTAGCAGCTTATTGGGCAGTGGAATACCTGTTCGTGCTTGGGCTTGGGGTGCAGTCTGTCATTTATCTTAGAGCCTGTCGTCTAAATTTTCCAATAAAGTAATATTCTATCAGGTCCTTTTTCGTTTGTTTCCGACCTGTTTTCCCGATTTTTTCCTCAGATAGCCCGCTATCCTCCTCATAAAATCAGAAAAACATCCTCGAAAACAATTCGAAAAATTAACCTGAGCAAAATTTAAACGAACTCTTATTATTCTTTGGTGTCTATATAAATATGTAAAAGTAACACAATGATATATGATGTATATATTTTTAATTAGTTTTTGATAAGTTCTTTATACATAACGAGATAGATATGTAAAAAATGCAGATTTACACACTTTTGTCTCTGTGTAGGCTTATATGAAAATAGATATGATATAAAATAATTTGTTTTTCAATATTATATGCTATCAGATGATTTATATTTGTAATAATTAGGTGTGTTGTTTAGCAGGAATCGATTATTTTAGTGTAAAATGTTTTTAGATTATCTATATTTTACATACATTTGCGAGTGTCAATCTATTTCTTTCGGATAAATTGACGAAAGTTTAAATGCGAAAAGCAATGGAGATATGTGGTCAAATTCATTCGGTTTCGCCTGTCGGAAATGTGACAGACGAAAGCGAAGCATGTCCAAAGCATTGGTTTGTCGCTCTGGTTCAGATGAATTGTGAAAAGACAGCGAATAAAAAACTGCAGTTGTTAAATTTTGAGACTTTTCTTCCCATACAAATAGAAATGCATCAATGGAGTGACCGCAGGAAAAAAGTGGAGCGTGTGGTGATTCCTATGATGATTTTCGTTAAATTGACAACTAAAGAATTGGAGAAAGTTCGTAACTTGTCGTTTATATATCGTTTCTTGACGGCTCCTGGTGAGCATAAACCTGCTATTATACCAGATGAACAGATTGAACAATTCAAGTTTATGTTGGGAAATGCAGATTCTGAAATCACGATGGAGCCTTTGACTATTCGGAAAGGAGATAAAGTTAGGGTGAGACGCGGGTCGTTAAGAGGATTAGTCGGCTATGCATCTGTTGACTCTGATGGAAATTCCAAGATAATGATTGTGATAGATTGTTTGGGATGTGCCAGCGTGTCCATTTCAGCAAAAGATTTAGAGCATGTAAAATGATTTTAAAATTATCTTCATTTTATTTAGCCCCCTTTTCTTGTCATCATGAAACTTTCTAACAATGAAAGAAGAATCAATGTTTTCACTTACGATCAAGCAGACCATGTGAGAAATAAATCCCATTGGAAATATAGAATTGCAACTGGAGTAAAAAAATAGTGATTAATGATTACATTCCTGCAAATGAATATAAGTGAAATGACCATAAAAAGAAATCAATTAAAATTCTATTGCTTCTAAATAAAATAGCCGACTTGGTGTTTGAAGTCGGAGAAAAAAAATGGAGAAATAATCTGTAATTTTTTAGAACTTTCATGATAAGTCATGTTTTATTGGGAAGAATAAATCCTGCATTAGGAATTTGGAAATGTAAAAAAATAAGAGTGATATAAAACTGTATATAAATAAATTATGAGCAGCAATAAAACTATTATTCCGGGAATGGAAGATGCATATACGGATTTACCGCAAAATCATCGCCAATCAGAACCTAAGCCACATGACGGCACTTTTGTCCCCAATCCATTTGGGACAGTGCCCAATAATGTTCCTAATCAGAAACCAGTTGTCGGTTTTCTGTATTCTATTTCAAGAACAAGTGCCGGTGAATATTGGCCGCTTCACATAGGTTCAAACAGTATCGGACGTTCTGCAGATTGTGATATTTGCTTAAGTGAAGCAACCGTATCAGATCAACATGCAGTACTGGTTGTAAGGCAAATGAAAAATCCAGAAAAAATCATTGCCTCTATTTGTGATGCCCGTTCAACTTGTGGGACAATGATAAATGGTGAGAGTCTGGGATTTGATCAAAGAGAATGTTTTAATGGTGATATTATTACTATAGGTGAACATTATGATTTGTTTTTTATCTTAATTGATGCCAAACAAATTGGTTTGAACGTTTGTCGTGAGTTTATGTCAACACAGGCCTCCAACAACACTCCCATAAATACCAATCCTTATGCAGCACCGGCCTTTAATCGTTATACTCAAGGATATGATGAGGGAAATGCTGTTTCCCAAGGTGGAACAGTCGGATTGGATGAATCAGGGAATAAGCCTGTCACGAAACCTGGTGGAACTATATTTATGTAGCAATCTCCGATGCAAATCAGAAGATTACAGGGACAAACCGAGAAACAGAAAGGCATATATTACGAATATGATGCCGATTCCCCTCCGCTAGGAGAGGGGGGAATGGGAGTTGTATATCGTGGCTTTTGTGTAGATGAAAAAAGCGGTGTGCGAACAGAAGTCGCGATAAAAGCATTGCATGACAATCTTCCTGAAGAAGTTTATGCCAGGGCTGAGCGTGAAGCTTCCATTCAATTTCGGCATGACAATCTTGTAGAGATGTTAGGGCTAATAAGTGTCTTTGAAAAAAATCGTTGGGGCGAAGTAATCTATCATCATTATGTCATTAGTGAATTCCTGCATGGTATGGAGTTGTCTGATTTATTAGTCGGGCATTTTGACAATGTAACGGATCAGGATAATGATTTCGCTCGTAACCTGTATAGAAACTACGTAAAAGACAAGGAAAATACATCCATATATATCATTAAGAATATTTTGTCAGGAGTGTTGGCATTGCATGATAAGGGGTATATTCATCGTGACATTGATCCAAGCAATATAATGGTGACCAACAATGGCTGCATAAAATTGATAGATTTCGGTATTGCAAAGAATCTGAATGCTTTAGGTTCTAAAGACAAGTTAATGACAGCAGCGGGAAAATTCATAGGGAAAGCAGAATATGCTTCGCCGGAGTTAGTATTGGGTGATGTCAAAAGCCAGAATTATACGACAGATATCTATGCTTTAGGTATTCTTTTTTACAGGCTTTTAGTAGGAGAGTTGCCTTTTACGGGCAGTCAATACGAGGTTTTGCAGGAACAGCTTAAGCGTAAAGTCCCTGTAAAAAATATAGAAAATAAAGCATTGGCGAAAATCATTCGGAAGGCAACAGAAAAAAAACAAACGAATCGGTATCATTCCATTGCTGAGTTCCGAGTTGCAATTGATATGGCAGAAAAATGTCCTTCGAAAAACAATCTTTGGAAATATGCTGTAGCCATAGTATTGGTCGTAGGCGTGGGTTGTGGTACGTGGTTTTACTTTGCACATAATGCCGAAAGCACAAACGCAATTCTTTCAGAACCGACACTATCTGAACGCTATAAAAAAGCTTTGTCATTATTAGATTCTAATATGGAAAATTCTGTTAAATTAGGGTTTAAGCAAATGCAGGAATTGGCTAATGAAAACTATGATAGTGCAAGAGTTGAAGTAGGAATTACTTATTTTTCAGGAACTAAGAGTGATATGCTCCTTCAAAGAAGGAAGCATTTAAATTTGAGCAACGATATTGATAAATTTGAGCTCAATAAAGTTATAGAATACTTGTCTAAAATACAAGACACATCAGTTTTAACTCCTGAAATGTATTATATATTAGGAGCCGCCTATTACACAGTCGATGCAGAGAATAATATATTGAAAGCTTTAAATTCTTTTGAAAGAGCTTTAAGGCTATTGGAACAAAAAGTAAACTCTCGGCACGGATATGATAACGAAGAACTTCAGAAAGTCTTAACGGAGAATATAGAATTGTTAAAATCCATCAAGTATGAATAATAACACTGTTCAGCAAGTATACCAACGTGAAGGGGATCCGCATATTTATCTACAGGTCTCGGGGCAGTGGTATTACTATGATCCGAACTCTACCCCATTAGGCAATGGTGCAATGGGAACAGTTTATTTAGGATTTAGTTGCAACTCCAATCAAAGAGTTGCAATAAAAAGGGTCAAGGATATATATGCCAACAATAAAATGATTAGAGAAAGGGCAAAACAAGAAGCCTCCTTGTCTTTTTCCCATCCGAATCTGGTGCAGATGATAGGTCTATGTGAATATAATCCTGATTATGGACCTATATTTATTTTAAGCGGTTATGTAGCTGGAATAACCTTAGAAACCCATGTCCGGGAACAGTTAAATGCTTTACCCCCGGCAGATAGAATAGAAAAGATTTCTAATGAAATTTGTAATGTGTTGGATGCATTGCAATATCTTCATTCCAGAGGGGTGGTACATCGGGATGTAAAACCATCTAATGTGATGATAGAAAATGGTTCAACAGTAAAACTTATGGATTTAGGAATAGCCAGGATGAGTGGAGGAAATAAATATTCATCTTTTGGTTTTATCGGAACCCCACAATATGCTGCTCCTGAACAGATTTTGCGAGATTCTGCCGATACGGAAATCAATGCGCAAACAGATATTTATTCTACAGGAATCACGTTCTATGAATTGTTAACAGGACATAATCCTTTTAAGACAAATATAGAGGCCGAGATTTTATCCAGACAAATATCCATGAAGTTGCCGTATGACAAAAAAATCCCGAGAAGATTATATAATGTTATATTAAAAGCAACAGAAAAATCCCCATCAAAACGCTTTAAATCTGCACTTGAGTTCAAATTAGCAATAAAGGAAGCTCTTCAAGGGGAAAGTAATCCGATCAAGGAAATGTTTGAAGAACACAAGAAACTGATAATAAGCATAGCTGTATTGTTGTTTGTTCTTTTAATTATCTTATTTATAATATAATTATGGTCACACCAATTGAAATAAATGGAGAAATATTAGGTTTTATCGATTCCCGAATAGGAGGAAGAAAAGAAAATCAGGATTCAGCCGGTATAAAAAAAACGACACTCGGATATCTGATAGTAGTATGCGATGGTATGGGGGGTATGCAGGGTGGTAGTGTTGCATCTCAGCTTGCTGTCCAGAAGATTCTTGAGACCATGGCTTCAGCAGATAAACAGGCTAACCCTTCTATGACGTTGATTAAAGCCATCAGAAATGCGAATATGGCCATTATTGAGGAGGGTAAAAACACTCCGGAACTTCAAGGTATGGGGACAACAGTAACAGCACTCCTTCTGACACCCCGTTCTGCTATTGCAGCTTATGTGGGGGACAGCCGGATATATCAATTGAGGAAAGGGAAAAAAATTTTCAGAACGTTTGATCACTCAATGGTATTTGAGATGGTCAAGAAAAAAGTCATATCCGAAGAACAAGCCAGACTGTCTGCACAATCTAATGTTATATTAAAAGCACTCGGAATAGAAACAGATATGGAAGTTGAGACAATTGAGCTTCCTTACCGAAAAGGGGATCGGTTCGTTCTTTGTACAGATGGTTTTTGGGGAGCCATGCCGGAAGATGAATTTATTAAACATTTATCCGAAAAGAAATCCATTGACAAAATACTTGATTCCACGGCAAATGTTATAGAAAGCATAGGGAGGAACAGCGGAACTGAATATGACAACTTGACTGCAGCCATATTGGAGATGAATGGCAATTCAACTTTAAAGAAGAAGATGAAAAAGTCTACTAAAATCTTATTGGTTATTTTGTCTTTATTGCTGATAGGAGGGGTTGTGTTCAATATCCTTATGCAACACGGTGACTATTCTTTTTGGGAAAGGATTTGCAACATGATTAACAGATAAAGGAAGAATATCCTTTTATGGGAAATAAGCCAAATAGAAATATAGGAAATGAAAAAGATATATACAATAGGTAGGGATGAAGGATGTGATATTGTAATACCGGACAACACCGACATTATCAGTAGGCTACATGCAACCATTAGGGTTGAGTCGAATGGCAAGATATTCTTGACAGACCAAAGTCGGAACGGTACTTATGTCAACGGAATGAAAATGTCCTCCAATGTAGAGATACCCGTATCGCGTAAGGATGTTGTATCATTTGCGCATATCTATAATTTGGATTGGTCATTGATCCCTTTTCAAAAGAAAAATACACTTCGAACAATGCTAGTAGTAGTTATGTCGTTAGCTGTTTTAACTGGTATTGCTTTAGGAACAAAATATCTCTATGATAATAACCGGCAGGTGGCGCCAGTGGAGCCTCAACCAATAGCAGAACCACCAACAGTCATTCCGGAACCTGAACCTGATACGGTAATTGTCAGAGACACTGTAGTTGTGAAGCCAGAAGCCCCCGTTCCACCTAAGCAGGAAAATAAAGACACGATTAAAGCGAACAAAACAAAAGAAGAAATTTACGATCCTATATACTAAATAAAAACATATATACGCATGAAGCTGATTGTAATAGGAAGTGGGAATAATTCTCATATAAGATTAAATAGCCAATTTGTTAGTGGTTATCATGCCGAATTGCTGTTGCTTGACAATGGAGAAATCCTGTTGACAGATAAAGGAAGCAGGAATGGTACTTATCTTAATGACCATAGGCTGCAACCGGATAAAGAGGTTCCAGTAAAAAGGGGTGATGTTATCCGCTTTGCTGATCAAATATTGGATTGGAATAAAATACCTGCCCTTCCCATGCCAGACATGTCTAAAATTAAAGAGATGAGAGGGATTGGAACGAATTTCAGAAACAAATATCAATTACAAGGGGATAAAGTCAGCCGTTTCCACGCAACACTCAAATTAATGAGCGACAAGAAATGGTATATACAAGACCATAGTAAAAACGGGACAACAGTGAACGGGCGGGCAATCCCTCCCAATCAAGATGTGAAATTAAAAAAAGGGGATAAGATATTATGTGCTGGGGTATCGGTTCCAAATCCATATGGTGAAGGGAAAACTGTCAATTATAAAAAAATCTTTTCCGTTTTGTTCATTGTGCTCCTATTATGTGGCGGCATATATGGAATTTATCGCCTGATTGGCAATAATTGGGATAATAAACCTACAGCATTGTCTTATTCTGGCAAGCACATGTCAGATGAAGAAATTTATACCAAGTATAAAAATTCGACTGTGTTATTATTGGGATTTTATTATTACAAAGTTTCTGCCGGTAATTTGGATTTGGAGAAATTGGGACTGCCTACTGAAGTCGTTTGGGCGAATGGAACAATTCAAAAGGTTGATGGAGGGCGTTCTAAAATGAATAGCTTTACTGGAACAGGATTCTTTGTTTCAGAGGACGGTAAGATTGTAACCAATTTACATATCACTAGACCTTGGTTGTTTGATAAGGAATTGTCTATGATATCAGATAAATACAAAATGCTTATCGCTACTGTCGCATCCGAGAATCCTGCACTTAATGCTTTTACTTCTCAAATTAAGGTAGAGGGAGTGCTTTCTTATATTGGTATGGTACCTAACGGCTCCTATTTTAGCGTGGAAAACTTAAAGCAATGTCGGGAATTGGTCGGGCATGACAATATAGAAAAAGATGTCGCCATACTGCAATTGGAATCCAAAAGGTTACCTGATGAAAACATCTGCATAGTAGACTTGAATCAAGCTGTTATTGATGATTCGGAAATAAGGGTCGGATCACATATATACACGATGGGATTTCCTTTCGGTTTAAGTCTTCAAGACTTGAAGTCATCTAAAGGAGTACAACTCCTTGCAAATGGTGGAAGCATCACACAAGAATGCACCAGATATTCCTTTGGATTTAATGCCCCATCATACGGAGGTGCAAGCGGATCTCCTATATTCAATGACAAAGGCCAATTGGTTGGGGTATTGAACTCTGGAGTGAGCAAAAGTCAAGGTTTCAACTATGCCATAAAAGCAATTCATGCGAAAGAATTATTAACCCAATCAATGGAGGATAATAATTGAAAGCTTTTATTCTATTTGTAATAGTGTTGTTATTCCCTGCTGCCAGTGGTATGGCTCAAAGTATGGAATGGTTGTGTCGTCCTGGAAGTTTTTCCGGAATACAATACATGGGGCATGATTTATTTAAAGTACAATCAGAGGGGAAATGGGGGATAATATCCGCTGTTGACGGGAAAGAAGTGTTGGAAGTCAAATATGATAGTATAACTTCTTACGTTGAAAATAGAGCCTTGGTTTTGGATAAAACGGGACGTAGGATATTGAGTATTATAGACCAAAACGGGGAAATTTTGCGTAGTTTTGCAGATAAACCCATATATGCGACAGCCTATCCTTATTATAAAGAAGGGCTGTTAGGGTATAAAGACGAATCCGGCTTATGTGGTTATCTAAATAATCAAGGTAATATTTCGATTAAAGCCCGCTTCTATTTAGCTGCACCGTTTCAAAACGGCATTGCAACTGTTCAATATGCCGATGGAGATGGATATTATGGCCTTATCAACAAGTCTGGTGGCTCTGCTATTATATCGGATACAAAATACAAGTTCTTAAGTTCTTTGGTTGATGGACGACTATTGGCTGTAACTTCATCTATAAGAGGAGGTGACTTGTTGAGAATCATGAAGCTGGATGGAAACAAGTTAGATGGTGTTAAAAAGCTTGAAAGCAGAATGTTCGTTGACCTGTCTGATGATTTTACATATTTGGCAAGCCAAAACGGGCATCATTACTACATTGACAATCAGTGGCGTATATCAGGGGCAAATTATAATTTTGACCTGCCTTATAAAATAAATGATACGCCATTGTTCATTACCGAAAGTTCTGAGTTGCTCAGCAAGCAAGAGACGCAGGATGGAATTCAAATAACATACTTAGGAAAACCTATATTGGAGCATTCGTTTAATTCTGTAGAAACGTATGAGAAAAAGTATGCAATAGTCGGTGCAAAAAATAAAACAATAGGTATTCTCAAATTGAATCCTTCAGCCGGCATTGAACTGGTTGCTCCTACTCAAGTTATTGTCTTCCATCATAATCCGCTATCAAGCAATTTGACAGGGAATTTGGACGAAATGGAGCCTCAACAATATGTGGAAGTTGAAGTGGACATGAAAGATGTGAATCCTTTACGCTTGAAATGCTATATCAACGAAGACGGCTACTTGCGTTATGCCCCATTAAAACGACACGGAGAAGTTTGGAAATTGCATCTGCCCTATTTTCAGTCCGATACGAAATTTGATAATGTAACAACCCGACAAGTGGATATTGCAGTAACTTATGATGGTTTGGAATGGATGCATCGCTTGATAACCTTGTCTTCAAAACACGAAGAAGGGTATGATGTTAGTGTAACGGGTGGAAATTCAACTGATGAAAAAGGTAATGCTTTGCTTAATATCGTAATAGAATCGAAGGTCGGAAAGTCTAATGTTACTACTCAGGTTAAAGTATCAGGGGGCGAGGAATATAGTTTTGCACCTGGGGAAAAAATGGCAATCTCTATACCCGTTTATATCCCTGAAGGGGAAAGTAGAACGTTTACATATAATATAACTATATCAGAAGAAGGTTGCCCTACGATAAAGAAAGAAATCAGCAAGATGGTTACTCATCCAAAACGGGAAAGGGAAAAGAAAAAAATCACTATTATATAACCATTTAATAATTATTTTATGAGAAAGAAATTGTTCATCTTAGCTGTCAGTGCCTTTCTTGCATTGAGCAATGTCATGGCTCAGGTCAAAATAGACAGGGGGTATGGCAATCCCAAAACTGAAACAGATGGGAGATTGGTAACAAAACGTCATGGCTCTGCTTTGGCTATAAAGTATGGTGTAAAAGCTGGAGTCAATCTTTCGAATATAAGCAATGATATGACGTTTGACCCTGGTTTCTCTATGGGAACAGGATTTCAAATTGGTGCTTTGATGAATTTCCACTGGGGGCAACGGACGGCAAGCAGTCTGCCTGGGACGGGACTGTGGGGACTGCAACCGGAAGTGTTATACTCATATCAGGCGATAAAAAGTGACGGTGGTGATATCAAACTCAATTATATAAAAATCCCAGTAATGCTGAAAGTATATCCGTTGTCTGCGCTTAGTATCGAGGTGGGACCGGAGTTCTCTTATCTGTTGTCATCTTCCCCTGATTTTTTAAAGTTGAGTGATGCCAATGTGAAAGTAGGCGACTGTAAAGGTTTTAATTGGGGTATAGGAGTAGGTGCTGCATACGAGTTTGATTTCGGTTTTATGGTTGGTGCAAGATACTCAATCGGTCTTACCGATTTAGGGGAGAATTTGAAATGGAAAAACAACAACATTCAAGTCACGGTAGGCTGGCTGTTCTAATCCGATTTATTAACGTTATAACATAGGAATATATATGAAAAAGATAATAGCAGGTCTTCTTGCAATAGTGGCAGTATTTGTCTCATGTACAGATCAAGAAGAAATTGAGATTAATTATAAATCAGAAATTGGTATAACTGCAGCTCACATATTTGATGACTATGAACAATTTCAGGCTGGGGATTTTGATATGAACAAAGATGGATGGAAACTTAATTTGTTAGCTTTAGTTTATAATGAAAATGGTCAGCTTGTAGATAAAGCAGAGAAGCTGTGTAATAACTTATCTGAATCTTTGAATTATGCACCATATTTGGCACTTGGTAATTATACTGTAGTTTGTATAGCTGATTTTAGAGATGGTCTCGGTGGCACTGGATACAAATTTTGGAATATAGAAAATGAATCTAATATTCAAGATTTATCGATAACAGAAAACAGCAGTTATTTTCCTGTCGTATTTGAAACTCTCGGCATAGATGTACAAAAAATCGAAATAACAAATACATCTAAGGCTATTACTGCTGATATCAAACCTGTAACAAGTTTGGTACATGTTTATATGAGCGACAAAGACTATTCTGGATGGGGTATTGATGGTTATAGTAGATTCTCTGTTTTGACCGACGGCTACTTTATTAAAGCGCTTAAAGCTAAAAATAATGTAAGATTTGAAAATGGGAATTTTTCTTTTAACTATAGTGAACAGTTATCTAATTATAATTTGGCAATATCAGAAGTACTAACGAAATGGACTGATAAAAAAGCTCCAACAAGTTATCTTTATCGTGCATTACTTCCGGAAGAAAGCAAAGGATTCAGTTTCCATATACAAAAAAGAGAATTACCCCCAGAGTATTACGATACATTTATTAAATTTTGTGGTGAGTTTGATACAGAGGGTACAAGTGAAATCTTGCCGGAAATTTCATCAAATAAGCAATATGTAGTTAATATGATTCTTGATGCGATGCAACTTGTTGTAATGGAATATCCCGCCGACTATAATCATGAAAGATACACAGAGCAGTTTGTAGCTGACTACAACAACCAGCTAATGGAGGATATGGTTAATACTAAGTATGAAAATATACTTGGAGAAAATGAAGACTATGCAAACGTGTTCTTAGATATGGAACCATATGATCACAATACATTATCTAATCTATATGTTTCTTACTATCCACGCTCAAAGGCTAATCATTATGAACAATTTGTAACAACAGCATATTTAAATCCGGATTTTAGCAGTTGTTGTCAAATTCAACTACTTCTTCCGACTTTATCAGATGAATCTTTTGATTATCTTAAAGGTCTCCTATCTGAGAAATTCCAAGCTGAAGAAGAAGGCAAATATGGTCCGAACAATTCTACATACATTGAGTTAGGAAAATCTGAAGAGGATTCAAAATTCCGTGTTGCATTAGAAAGGAGATATAATGAAGATGAAGATCAATATACTTATTTCTTGAGTTATAATCTTCGTTCAAAATTTTATCCTCAAGAAGAAAATTTGTGGATAGACTTTACCACTCTGTTTGGCTCTGATAAAAATACGGTAAGATCAGCAATGGAAGATTACGGCTGTAACTATAGCTTCTCTGACAATTCTTATTCTGCAAATGGAAGTGATTATTACTACATCGAGAATAATGATTATGCAGATATTGTAGGATTCGTATTTAATACAGATAACCAAGTCTCTGAATATTGGGTTTACTATAAACCTATTAAAATTAGTGATATCCGTGACTATTTGTCAAGGATATACACTGCGGCAGAAAATGAGAGTAATGAATTTGCGCATGTGTTCTATAATGGCAATAGAGATTTGAAAGTCGTGCTTGACACAATAAATGGTGCTGTTATTTACACTAAGTTGGATATGAAACAGCATGAAACGCCTGTCTAATCCAATCAATAAAGTCAAATGAATATTCGCAAGTTACAGAGACTATTACTACTCAAAACGAAGGTATACTTACTTTGCCCACTTAGTATATTTCCGAATGGAGTTGAAGTTATCTCCGCATGCTATTGAAGTATATATTCATTTTCAGAGGGTATGAACTTGCTTTTACGAGCATTCACATAAAATCATAATGTTGCATATAATAGATTGCTATGAAGCTTAGAAATAAATACTTCTATATGTTAATCATGTTTTATGTTAGTGCAAATGCATTTGCACAAAACATCGAACAGATTTACATGAAGAACGGCTCCATTATAAAGGGATATATTGCTGAACAAATCCCCGGAAAACAAATAACGCTTCAAACTGAAGAAGCTACTATCGTTGTAAATAGTGATTCGCTTCTGAATAGAATAACCGAAAGGATTCCATCAGAATCATTATCTCAAGAATGGAAAGAATGGGCGGAACAAAATGATAAGTACGTAAAAAGCACAAGTGGTAAATCGTTGGAATTAACGACTTTGGAGTTTAAGAATAGTACATTCCACAGGGTTTTTTTATTGGAAAAAGGTTCGTTAATTAAATTTCTAGATCTTGGGCGAAGCCAATATACATTTGCTTGGGGGGATATGTATCGCAGTGTGAAAAACAGACGACCAGAGAATCTCTTTTCAGGTGTCAAAGAAATAGTGGTACTTGATGATGGTACTGAGATTACCGGGCAAATCATAGAACAATTTCCAGGACGAAATTTGAAAATACTGACCGATGATGAAGAGGTATTGTCTTTCAAATTCAGCCAAGTGCAACAAATTCGAACGGAAAAGCTAAGTGATAAGTTGGATTTATGGTCACAAATACAGTTGCTTGACCAAATTCAGGTTAAAGAAGAACATGGTCCTTTAGTGGGTTTTATTTCCTCGAGGACTTCAGGTAAAGAACTTGTTTTCAACTTTGAAGACGGCAGCAAGCGTACGATACCACTCAATAAAATTGTATCGTATGCTAAAATTCCCAACGAGAGCTATGTAGCTGTATATGATAAAATTTTGAAAGAAGGCGAAATCCTTCTCAATGGAAAACCTGCATATTTTGTACAACTTAACCCCGTTGGCTCATATCTTGTGTTAACTTCAGTTGTATCTGCACAAGCAACGGTGGGTGATACCATTTGTGTAGAAGCCAATTTGGGAAATGTAGACAATGTAATAACTTTGGTAAAGGCTCATGTTGAAAATGTAACAGTTCCAAACGGCAAAAAGAAACGGATTGTCTCTCTGCCAGTTATCACTTATCAAGATTTGGTGCAATCACCCATTGGAATTAATCGCGAAGTTACTCCATTAAGCAACATCAAAATTACATTTCCCTTAAACGAAACCGGTGACTATGTATTATATATTCAAGGAAAAGAAGACTATATAGTGATTAATGTCATAAATAAAAACGGCAATAGTAAGAATTAAGCCATTAGGCAATTATTTTGTAGGTAGTTGATGCTTATTTAGCTAAAATTTGAAGACATATTATGGCAATAAGAAAATTGCAAGGACAGAAAGAACGTAACGAAGGTGTTTATTATGAATTCGACACGGATGCTGACATTTTAGGTGAAGGCGGAATGGGGCGTGTCTATCTTGGCAAAAGAATTGACAGCAATGGAGGTGTAACTCCAGTAGCTATCAAAGCGATGTTTGAAGGACTTCCAGATCTTGTGATTGAACGAGCCAGACGGGAAGCTTCCATACAACTGCACAATGAGAGCCTCGTCCTTATGTATGCTTTTATAGAAACCCAGGATAAAGACATGCTTGGTGCTGACGTCACTCATTATCATGTTATCAGTGAATATCTGGATGGCATAAGTTTGGCGAATTTAATTGTTGGTAATTTAGAGGATAGACACGGTGTGGTGCACCCCAGTATAGAAAAACTTTATGAAGAATACATTGATAATCGGGAGCAGAAATCCACAGAGATTATAAAGAAAGTTTTGGCAGGAGTAATGGCTTTGCATGATGTGGGCTACATCCACAGAGATATAGACCCAACGAACATCATGGTAACTACAGACGGGAAAATCAAACTCATCGATTTCGGTGTAGCCAAGCAGTTGGTTCGGCTTAATACGGCAGATAAAGGATTAACTTCTTCCGGACAATTTTTAGGAAAAGCAGGGTATGCAGCCCCCGAATTGATTCTTGGAGATATCCGGCATCAGAATTTTTCTACAGATGTATATGCGATAGGTATTCTATATTTTCAGCTATTAACAGGGCATCTACCTTTTAAAGGCACTTCTTATGATATGATGGAAGCCCAGTTACAGAAAACGATACCATTGAAAGCCATCCAATCTTATCAAATCAGAACTGTCATTAAAAAGGCCACTGCTAAAAAGCAATCGGAACGTTATACGACATCGGCTCAATTTAGAGCTGCAATTGATGCTTTTGTCTTTCCCGAGCCATGGTACAGAAACAAAACGATACTAACAAGTGGTATTGCAGTATTGGCAGCAGCCGTATGTGGGTGTATTGTTTATTGGTCATTAGCCTCTTCTGCCTCTGAACCTACTCCGGAAGAATTATACCAAAGTTATTTAACCGAACTAAACAGTTCGGAGCCAGAAAAGACATCACAAGGCTTTGACGGCATGTTGAATTTAGCGGAAAAGGGTTACATGCCTGCAATGTACCAAGTCGCTTATACGTATGTGTGGGCGCCAAAGGATAGTTTGTCTTTATTGCGCAAAAAGAATTTAGGACTTATTACAGATTCATTGGGACTTCTGATTGAAAATGCAAAGAACGAAGAAGCAATGACTTGGTTGAAAAAGGCTATTCAAGCGTCAGATTCGACCAACTATCAGGCCATGTCTTGGTTAGCGCAATATTATCTGAATGGGATGGTTGTCAATCGTGACATTGAGGTCGCAGTTAAACTGCTAAATAAGAGCAAAAATGAGGCTATAAAGAATCAAGACAAAGAGTACATAGAAAAAATAAATAAAGTCTTATCACGCATTAAAAAAATAAAGCATGAAAATGAATAAGAAAATGTTAGCTTGGGTCATAATGGCATGTTTGAGTTTATCTGTGCAAGCACAAATAGCCAAGTGGTTGGTACGCCCTAATTATGACTTTATAGAAATGATGGATTATGGTTTATTGAAAGTTGCTTCAAATGGTAAAATCGGCTTGTTGAATAAAGAAGGGAAGGAGATTCTTCCATTGGAATTTGACAGCATTACTGCATTTAAAGAAGAAAGGGCTTTGCTTTTCAAGTACGGGAAACTGTATGGTATAACAGATCCTTATGGGCAGATCTTTTCTATAGAAGGAAAAGAATATAAATTACCTGACGGAGTAAACCGTTTTTATTCTGGGTTGTTGTTGGTTAGGCAGAACAATCAATATTTCTATCTCAATACTGAAGGCATACAAGTTTTCGGTCCGTTTGCTGAAGCGTATCCATTTTTTGATGGTCATGCTTTGGTGAAGTCTTACGCAGATTATCCTAAGAATCCGAATGAGACATATTGTGATTTTATCAATACAGAAGGTATTCCTTTTGTATTGCAAGATGAAGATAAAAAAGATATTAGTTTTATGTCTTCATTTCATAATGGAAGGGCAATCATAGCAATTAAAAAGAAATTCTATACCATCGATTCAGAAACCTACGAACTGACTCCTATTTCGATAGATAGCACATTCAACAAAAAATCATTGGTTGTTTCTCCTGCAAAAGAAATTCCAATAATAAAAGGAGACGAGGGTTATTTAGTTGGTGCAAAGAACGGCAAGTTCATTTTTGATCAATTTATGCGATTAAAATATATGGAGCTTTTGGGAAACGAGCCGGTAATCAGTGAATTTCCACTGGAGTCAGAGCGTACTTATACGAGTGTATTTAAAAAGTTATCCAAGGATAACCGTTATGGGCTGGTTTTTAAAGGGAAAGAGCTTCTTCCTCCTCAATTTGACGAGATTCTTCATTTGGAGGATGATTTGGCTATAGTGAAGTCTGACGGCAAATGTGGGGTGATAACCGTAGACTCGGATAACAATTTCTTGTTTAAGTTGAATAACAATGAAAACATTGGTTTTAATCATCAATATTATGATGCTAAGCTGACAACTTTGATGCCTCCTTATATTAAATGCACATCAGCAACAGTGGCAAGCCATTCAGAGGATTGTGAAATACAAATAGAATCCCGTACGGAAAATGAAAATGTCGAAGGGAATACATTGACCTATAATTGCCGTTTATCTATACCCAAAGATTTGACCGATACATTGACTGCACACGATTATTTTTATTCGTTACGTTACGATGGACTACTTTCTGTACCTCATAAAGTCACGATATCTGAGTGGTATGTAAAATACTACGAAGTGAATTTATCCAATACCAATTTCTCTATATCTTCAGCCAATGATACAATTTCAGTTGAATTTGATCTGATAAAAACTGATGTAGCAAGAAATGATGAAAGCAATTATTTCAAGAATGTGGAAGTTGTCGCTTCAAATTTTTCGGAGCAGCCTATCTTGAATAAAATAACAGAAAACCATTATATCTTTCAGTTGTTTGGCATAGACCAAGAACGTATCAATTTCTCTGTTCGGATTACGGAAATTGGTTGTCCAACCATTGAGTATCCATTTGAAATGGTATTTGTTAAGCCAAAGCCACGAGAGAGGAACAAAAAAACAACAGTGACTATCACTCCTATACAAAAGAAAACGACTCCGGTTGCAAAGGAAATTATTTTGCTGGATTAATGAATTAATGAATACAAATATGTTGAATAACTTTAGTGATAGTACCTTAGAAGTCTTCCAAATTGCGGAAGCCTACGCTAAGGAAAACATGAATGCGGCAATAGAACCGGCTCATATCCTGAAGGCATTGCTTCATAAAGATGTGGGGTTAGTCTCATTCATTGAAAAAAGCTTGAATGCGGATTACTACTATATTCTTGATTGGGCAGACATGCGGATTAAGATGTCCAAAAAGAATTATGATTCTTCTCCGCAAAAGGGTCTTTCTCCACTTTCAAAAGCTGTCGTTAATGAGGCTGACAGTGTCCGAGTGGCATTGAAAAAAGAATCTATTGATCCGGTTTCATTACTGATAGCTATTGTAACTCCTGGGGTTGGTTTCACATTTGAACAACTTAAGACACTTCCGCTTCAGAAAGAAGATATTATGGCTGTTTGCGGAAACTTTGGAGAGGGTCAAACAAACGCAGCGAACAATTCTACAACTCGAACTAAAAACAATGGAAATAAGAATGTAGCAACATATTGCATTTGGAAAAACCAAGAACAGATAGAAGGAAAGCTTCCTGAAGCTGTAGGTTTTGAAAAAGAACTGAATGAAATATTCGGCATTCTCGGAAGAAAAACAAAAGCCAATATTCTTATCACAGGAGAATCCGGTGTGGGCAAAACCACCCTAATCCACGCACTTGTACAAGCTATAGTAGCAGGAAGAGTACCTACCTTTCTTCAGAATGCACAAGTTTACGAACTTGATACAATCGCTCTATCTATCGGGGTTTCTTATAAGAGCGAGATTGAAAGCCGAATGAAAAAAATCTTGGATGAATTGTCTGATATGGATAATGCCATCCTAGTCATCGAATCGTTCGACCAATTAATGGACAAGCAAGGAGCGTTGAATGGAACCATAAACTTACTGAAAGCTTCGTTAAATCAAGGATTGCTGTGTGTCTGCACTTCTTCTATCGAGGGATTTACAAAAAATATAGAAACAGATAAAGAGATTACCGGAAAGTTTGAGCGGATTATCCTAGAAGAACCATCTATCGAAAGTACTGAAATCATACTTCAGACTGTAATAAAGTCATTTGAAGAATTCCACAAGTTAAAGGCTTCTGATGATTTATTGATAAATGCCATTCGACTTGCCAAAAGATACTTCAGCGAGAAACACTTGCCTGAATCGGCAATTGACTTGATCGACCGTACCATGGCTTTATTGAAAATAAAAAATGATTTACATCCCAATGAACGGAAAGAAATCGTAGGTGTAGAACATTTGAAAGAAGTCGTATCTCAGAAAACCGGTATACCCTTAGGCGATGTGCAAGCTGCCGAACGCGAGCGGCTTGTCAATGCTGAGGAAATTTTAAAGAAGCGTGTAGTCGGACAGGATCATGCCATTAAAGCCGTATTGGATTCTATCTATGAATCCCGTTCCGGTTTGAATAAGAAAGGGCAGCCTATTGGTAGTTTCTTTTTCTTAGGACCGACGGGTACAGGGAAGACTGAGTTAGCAAAATCGTTGGCGGAATTTCTCTTTCAAGATGAAACCGCAATTTTGCGTTTCGATATGTCTGAATACAAAGAGGAACATTCAGTAGCGTTACTTTATGGGGCACCTCCGGGTTATGTCGGTTATGAGGAAGGTGGTCTTTTAGTGAATCAAATCCGACAAAAGCCCTATTCGATAGTTTTGTTTGATGAGATAGAAAAGGCACATCGTTCCGTATTTGATTTGTTTTTGCAAATTTTAGATGAGGGGAAATTGCATGACAGATTGGGAAGAGTTGGCGATTTTTCCAATGCTTTGATCATATTTACATCTAATATTGGGAGCCAGTATATTTTTGAACAATTTGAAAAAGGTTTAGTACCGACCCATAATGATATGCTTGAAGTAATGCAGGGATATTTCCGTCCTGAATTTTTAGCTCGTCTAACAGAAATAGTTCCCTTTGCGCCTATCAACGAAAAGATTGTGACTGTGATATTCAACATTCATTTAAAAGGATTATTGAAAACATTAAGTGAGCAGAATATCACTCTTCAGGTAGACGAAAAAGCAATTCATAAGATTGCTATAAATGGATTTAATGCTCAATATGGAGCAAGACCGATTCTAGGCATTCTTCGTAAAGACATCCGTCGTCCCTTGTCGAAAATGATTATTTCCGGCGAACTGCGAGAGGGTGATCATGTTACACTTGCTTTGGACGAAAGGAATGAATTGAAATGGGAAATTATACATCATGAATAATTATTTAAACATGCAATAATATGGCAAAGAAAACCGTAATTTCAAAAGTCCTCGATGCGGAGGCGGTAGATGGGATTATTGAGTTTCCTCAAAACAAGACCCTCTATGTGGATCAGTTTACTGATATGGCACCTGTTAAACCGGGTGATGTGTTCCAGCCGGAAACAATGGAAGATGTGTTTAACCATTACCAACCGGAAAAACGCAATGTGCAAATGTTGGATTTGGAAGGACGTCCGGTTAAAGAAAACTTCAAGTTTAATGCCCTTAAAGATTTTGATGACAAGGAACTTATCAAACAAAGCGCTTATCTAAGTCAGCAAAAAGCGACAATTGATTCTTTTAAAACTATTGAACAACAAATGATTAAAAATAAAGTGCTTAGACGTGCTTTTGAGAACGAGGAGAGCAGAAAGCACCTTATTACTGCTTTGCAGTCTTTGTTGGCTGAACTGGAAAAGAATTAATTATACTATGGCAGTATGGATTTGTGTGTTTTGTCCCAATCCCCCTCAAACGAACATAAGTGATAGACCAGACTTACTTATGTGAAACGTCCGAGTTACTTATGTGAAACACCCAAGTCACTTATGTTCATCAAAATGCATGCTTGAGTCATCACATGGTTTACAATATGCACATTTTAATGCCGCTTAAAATAAAAGTCTAACTCAATAAATTCAAATAATATGCCAGAAGAATTAAAATTACAGCCTCAAGCAGCCAATACCATAACAACAGCAGAAAGTGCTTATTTGGATGAGGTGAAGAAAATTGAAAATCCGGCTGAACGTCTGAAAGAAAGCTTGGAAGGACTGGAAGATTATGGAGATTTCGACCTTTTGGAGACAATGGCTGACGGACTTGAGAATATGAATCCGGAAAGCAGGGCCGCTAAAAAGATATTTTTGCAAGACAGTGAATTCGCAGAGCAACGTAAACGTCTTAAAACAGACTTGCTTATGTGGTTGAGTATCTTGGATAGCGATGCAACCACAGCTTCAGAAGCAGTGGACAAATGTCAGGAGGCTGCCAAAGCCGCAGAGAAGAATCTTCTTCAAAATTTAGGGAGCGTGCATGAGCAGACACGTAAACTGGAGATTGCATACCGTTCGCTTGGAGAGTTTTTTGCTAATTCCGGCCAATCCAAATTGAAATGTTTAAACCTTATCAATGTAGATAAAGAAGATTTAGGAGATCCAGATGGTCGTGTATTTGCAGCTGTCCGCGATGAGCTAAATAGAAGTTTTGACCGGTTATCCCTCAAGGAAAATTATTCCTTGTTAGTCAGTCCCGGTTATCTTGGAAGTAAACAGATTGTAAATATGTGGGGACAAATGGCATACCGCAACAAAGTAATGTTGGTTACAGACTATGCAGATTCTCCTACATTGAAACTGCTTAATAAAGGATTGGACAAAGCAAACTTAAGTGACACCGATGCATACTTGGCCAACGTCATTATGGCTTGTAATTACATCCTTGGACGTAAGAAATCAGATGAGGCAAATGATGAAGAAGAAGATTTGTTCTTGCCGCCTTCTGCAGCAATTGCCGGGCGCATGAGCAATACGGATGAAACCCCTATTTCACAAGGTATCGCCGGGAAAAAGTATGGCACAATAGACATGGCAAAAGGGACACGTCTCGATTTGTTAAAATCTGAATTGACTGCTTTAATAGACAAAGGAGTAGTTCCTATGACGTTTGAAGAGAACCGTGTAATGGCTTTTTCAAACCGTTCTCTTTATAATGGTGCTACTATTGGTTTGCAGGAATATCCGATTGTACGGGTTTTCGATTGGATAGGCAAAGTGTTTTCTAATTTCTTTAATGACGAGGCTTTTAAAAATTGGAACGGTAAATTGGCACAAGAAATCCGTGAGCAGGTTATTGATTTCTTGGAAGATTACAAGGGACCTGGCAAACTTATAGAAGGGTACTCGAATCCCAAAATCGTTCGTAACGAGAAAACAAAAGATATTGAAATTGAGATTGAGTTAAAACCATTCTTTGCAGCTAAGAATTTCTACATTAAGTTGACCGGACATAATGGGGATAATGGCGTAACAGAATGGACAAATGAAATCAAATAATTTATTCACTTAAAAAAATTAAAATCATGGCAGCACCTAGAACAGCGCAGCTAAAGGTTGACGGATGCGAAGATCGCGAAGTCACTTATGTACAGTATCAGTTCAATCAACAGATTGACGTGGAAGGACAACCTACAGGTACAACCCGTGGTGGAGTAATCAACTTGAAGGTTAAATCAACAGATGCCGGTAATACAGACTTATTGGAGTGGACATGTGACTCTTACGGTTCAAAGAATGGCACCATCACATGGCCTAACAAACTTGGCGGTATCATGAAAACTCTTTCTTTCATTGACGCTTATTGCGTAAGTTATGAAGAAGTATATGATGATACCAACACAGATCGCATGTATGAGTCTATTACTATTACTTGCCGTCAGCTCACAGTGACGGGTAAGGGTAGCGTAGAATACGATAATCACTGGGCTCTTTAACTAATTTAAAATTAAAACACGCGACTGCCTGCGTTGCAGGCGGTCGCATTCCTTAACTCAACGAACGCATGGCATTTAAGGCGACTTTGATAATGGACCAGCAAAAAACTTCGGCTGCAGAGGTCGAAGCTTATAATGGGAAAAAATATGAATTGGTAGAATGTGAGTATGAATTTTACCAATCGCTAGACGAAAGCAGCAAACCTGCATCCAGGCCGCAAAGCGGATTGATAAAATTTGTTATGCCCGCCCAAGGGGACGATGATTTGTTTTTTTACAATTGGATGTTCAACCGCGCGGAGACACATGACGGGACGATTGAAATGCTGCTGTCGACTGACGACAATCAAAAAAAATACCTCCACCTCTTTTTTGAAGATGCCTACTTGGTGAACATGTACCAGTATTTTAACAACAGCAATAGTCTGTTGGTGCGGACAAAAATCACACTTAGCGCAAGGAAATTCACTTTCGGCGGTTCGGCCAACTTTGAAAATGATTGGATAACCCGATAACAATTGTTCCTTATGAATAACCCCTACCCCATTTATCCTCAGGCCATAGGGCGGTTTAAGTCAAAGTATGAGGCACTTCATGAGATAAATGAAGTGCAGAGGGCTAACTACAAATCGCTGGAAGAGCTGGAAAATGCCAGTAAAAAACTGGAAGAGCTGGATACCCGATTAGCCGCTGCCGAAGCGGAAATCGATGATAAGCTTATCAAGACTTCCGATGATTTGATGAAGTTGGATGACATAAGCAAAATCGACAAGGAACTTGATGAGGCCAAGAAAGACATTCAAGACAGGATAGCGGATAAAAAAGCTGAGCCAGTGGATCCTGAACGTGAGAAAAGGCGACAAGAACTGGAAGAAGAGCTGAGGCAGCTTAACGAACAGAAAAAGCAACTGGACAATGTAAATAAAGAAAAACAGCAGCTTGACGCTTCTGTAGCCCAAGGAGTGGGAAATTTCGATAACTTGTCCGATACCCTTTCTGGAAAGGTATCGCCCCAAGATATGGCCAATGCTGCCGCACAAATGGATAAAGGCTATGATGAGGCTATAAGCGATTTATCCTCAATTGTTACAGGTGACAGTTCTACGGAATATATTGAGGCTTGGGCTCGATATCAATTTGGAGACCAACTTTATGACGCAGCGTCTGCTATCAAGAATGGAGCCTCGGACGCAATAAGCGGCGTGAATGAGTTCATGCAATTGGGAGATGTCTTCGGTGGAAGTTGGCGCGACCCTTCGACCGCTGCCAAGAAGATAGAAACAGGACTGAAGAACATAAACAATGCCGTTAACAAGGTCAATGCTATCACCAATAATCTATTTTCGGCCGTAACAGGCAGAGACAGCGTAATTCTTGGAAAGTTAGACAACCTGAACAACATGGGCGTTAACTCGTTAGGCTCGTTGGCGGGTGCGGCATCGATAGGCATAGGCAGCTTTAATGCATTTAAAGAGGGAAATATATCGGCGGGAATCAGTGGGGTAAAAGACACTATTAATTCCATCCGCGGAACATACTTGGACTTTAGAAGCAAAGACATAAAAAACAAGATAGAGGAGAACGAGTTAGGAAGATATGAACCCAATCCTGACCCAACTGAAAATACCGATGGCAACGGCAGCCAAGCTAAAAACACGGGAAAGGAAGAGGGTAAGGACGAAAAAACTCAGACGGGACAATCTGATCCAAACGAGCAAAAGAATAGCTCGGAAAAGAAATCTGGTACCCAAACACAGACACAGGGTGGAAACTACAGCGCAGACATGATTCACGAAATCGAGGTGGTTTTAGAAGGCTGTCCATCTTCACAAAATTCGTGTTGCGTCATTAATGGTGAAAATTATGTGTTGAACGGTTATTCCCTTTCTCAAGAATTACTGCGACCGATGTTGTTAAGCTTTTCTTTGGAAAAAGAAGACAAAACAGAAACACAACAGGATGTGGTGTTTGCTAATATCACGCAGTTGATTGGGAAATCATTGGAAATAAATGTTTCAACGATAAAGGCCAGCCAGGACGATGAAGAAGCCAATCCTCAAGTAGCTTTCGTATTTAAAGGAATGATTATAGATGTGTCTGCTTCAAGAGCGACAGCAAGTGCCCAATCAGCAAGTATCACTGTAGCCACATGGGATGCCTTGCTCCAAAATGTCCCACATTGTCGTTCTTTTGAAAATATGACATTGAAAGAAATAATAGATACTGTCCTTGAACCATACCGCGACATAAAATCAATTGTGTCACCAAGGTTTAAGGATAAGATACCCTATATTGTACAATACGACCAAAGTGACTACGCTTTCATTAGCATGTTGGCAATGCGTTTCGGAGAATGGATGTATAATACAGGAGATACATTTGTTTTTGGTGAATTGGATATAGAAGATTCATCGGCTGCAAATTTGGAATATCCGGGAGGAAGCTTGATGTCATACAGCCTGCATCAAAATGTGACTTCATTTTCATTCAGTCATTTACTTCCGGATTATTATCAGTATGGAAAGGGTAAGGACATTCTAAAAACGTCAGCACAAGGTATGGCCGATGGAACAGTGAATGATTGGACTGACAAAGCATACAATGCTTCAATACAAAGATTTCAAGACGAACAAACCGTGGCATTGAAAGCTGGCGGATTTGACAGTGGAAAGGAAGACGAAGGAGCCGATGCTATATTAGATTATTCCCTGAAAGTAGAAGCAGAAGGGAAGAAAACGGGTATTATGACCGTTCAAGGATTTTCTAAACTGGCTATGCTAAAAATCGGACAGACATTTCTAATTCGTGACAATGTCCAAAATAAATCTGGAGAAAGCAAAGATGTGGAACAGAAATCATTAAAGGTCATAGGCATTAACCACTCGTTTGATTATAGGCAGGAATATTCCAATAGTTTTATGGCCATACCTGTGGCATGTGACTACCCTTCCTATTCTGATGCTGATGTGTTTGCGTCGGCTCCCCAGCAAAGAGCAAAAGTTGTCGAGAATAAAGATGAACAGATGTTAGGCCGTGTGCGGGTACAGTTCCCATGGCAGGAAATACAAGACAAGGACATGAAAACACCTTGGTTGCGTATAGCCGTTCCTTATGCTGGTCAGAGCAAAGGACAACAATTCGTGCCAGAGATAGGTGAAGAGGTTATGGTCGGGTTCGAAATGAACAATGCTGAACGCCCATATATCATCGGTTCATTTTATAACGGTGGGACAGGAAAGCCTGATGAGGCATGGGCTGTGTCGCAAGAAAAAGATGGGACAAGTAATAATGTAAAAGCTATCAGGACTCGTAATGGACATACGATTCTGTTTAACGATAAAGGTGAAGCGGGTTTAATCGAAATCTATGACAATAAAAACAATACTTATCACATAACACTGTCTGCCGATGACAAGAAAATAACCATCTATTCTGCTGGAGAGGTAGAAGTTGTTGCAGATACAGATGTAAACATCAATGCCAAAGGGAATATAGGAATTAATGCAGACGGGAATATCGGGATAAAATCTAAAGGGAATATTTCAATGGAAGCAGAAAGAGAAGTGTCTATACAAGCTTCGAAAGTCAAAGTACGCTAACATCCAACAGGGCTGATTATGAAATATGTTTGTACAGGGGCAACGCTGAGATGCACGATGGGAACATCGTGTCCCAAATTGAAAGCAACGCCTAAAAATGTTTCTTTAACTGGAAAAGATCAAGCCAATATAGCGGATTATGTATCCATAAAAAATATCCCAAGTTTTGGTAGATGCCGTTCATTGGGTTATCCCCCAACTGCATCTGCAACAGCCGCTAATCATGGCAAGCTTACTCCCATGCCTTGCGTACCGGGGACATGTCCTAAATGGCAGGCTATAGATAAAGACAGCCTGATATGTGGAGAACCGGCTTTATTGGAGCCTGCGACTTTAAGGTGCATGTATGGGGGAACAATTTCGATTGTAAATCCGGGGCAAAGTTTAGAAATAAAGGTACGTGGTGTATCTTTCTCACAAAGGAGTGAAACACAGCAGGAAAAAGCGATGCAAGAAATTCCGGAAGAACTTCTTCAAGAGTTTAATGCGCTTGATAGAGAAAGATTATCGCAACAGTCAGTTCTAGATGGTGTACAGATGGCATTGGATGTTGCTGGGATGACACCGGGCGTTGGAGCTATCCCGGATTTGATGAATGCCGCTATTTCGGCATTGAGAGGTGATTGGGTTGGTGCAGGATTATCCATCATAGCAGCCGTACCTTTGATTGGTGATGTCGTTGGCGGAGCTAAAATTGCGTATAGGGGGGCAAAAACAGCGAGGGTATTGCAAAAGACAGGAGTAATGCAGAAGATTAGTAAAGCAGCTAAAGAAACTGACAAATATAAGCGGCATGCCCAATTAGCTCAGGCTTCTAAAGAATTTAAATATATAGACATCACACCACAGAAATTAAAACAATTAGGAATTTCTGACTCGGATTCTGATTTCTTTATGAAGAAGGTGCGTTACTATAGAAGAGATGAAATCTCTAAGCTATATGATGGTTCGGATGTTGACATGTTTGAAAGAGAATCTCATTTGAACTGTGTTGATGTGTCATCACCTATCATAGAAAAAGGAATCGCACAGAAAGGAGATAGATATTATATGTTCAGAAAAGTTAACGAACATGGAACTATCATAGATGCACCGGGTAATTATGGAATAAGAGAAATCGACTCTTCAAACACAACACCTGGACGTGTTGGCATCGCCGATGGAGGTAAGTTGGAAACTTCAGAGGGAAAAGAAATTCCATTTAAAAGAGAAATGTACTCTGTTGAAATAACAGAAAACACACCTTATGTTGTTACAAAAGCAAGAAAAACAACGGACTCATGGAGTGATCGTAAAAATCCGGTAAAAGTACCGGGCGGCGGTACGCAAGTGTTCTTTGTTAAGAAATCGAACATTAAATAAAATATCATTCAAATCATGTACAAGCGATTTTCTGAAATGCCGACAAAGTTCACTTATAGCCAAGTCGTAAAAGACACTATAACTTATGTGAAAGAAATATCAGATAGTAATGATGACCCTATTTATCCTTATATATTAAATCAATTAAAAGACATTTACAGAGAAGTGATAACAAATAATTCGATACATGAACCTGAGGATATTTATGACAGATATGATATTGGAGCAATAGGTGTCCGATACTTTGATGAAAATGATGAAATGCATGAACGGTTATGCGATATATTTTATGGGGCTGTCCACTATAAAGAGTTGAAGTGATGCTGGCTATAAATACAAATCTTTTAAGAATCTTATTGTATTCCATATTCATTTTGTATGGGTCGAGTGCTTTTGCGCAATCAAATGATAATTTCAAAAAACTGCAAGAAATATCGTTTGACCAGATATTCCAAGAGAAGCAAAAGTCCAAATCAAACTCAAAGCCTCAACAGCAGGAAGAACAAATTGAATTAAGTATAAATGATTCCATTTTCAAACTTTTTGATGTGGACATTGATTTGACTTTAGGCGAGATTTCTTTTGATACTTCATGGGGAGACCCTGTCGCCAATCCCCAAATAAGAGCCAATAAGGCAAGCAATCTATTTGGTCCGGTAAGACATAATGCAGATGGCAGTGTGCGTTGGCATCGAGGATTTGATTATTATGCACCTCAAGGAACACCTGTTTATGCAGTGGGAGATGGCGTTGTATCATTGATTCAGAATCATCCTGATTATGGACATTGTGTTTTGATTACCCACAAAAGGCCTAAACGAATTTATTATTCTTTTTATGCCCACTTGAGTACAGTTTCTGTAAAATATGGCGAGAAAGTACGAAAAGGCACTGTATTGGGTAAAAGCGGTATTACAGGGAATGCTTATAATTTGTCTGGCGAGGATGAGCACCTGCATTTTGAGTACCGTACAAGTCCTAAGCATGGCGATAGAAAACAAGAGAATCCCAATGCAATTGTCAAAACCAAGTTCTATAGCGCAGATCCGAAGAACAAATGGCAGGCAAACGTAAAAGTTAAGAAGAAAGAAAGTTTTAGTTTGTTTTGAGATGATGAAATTATCAAAACCAAATATTCCGAAAGAACTGGATGCCGATGTAGCCATGGCCGTTGTAATAGAACACATGGATTCATTGGTTGATAAAAAGCCTTTCTACACTTATGAATTTAAGGGTGTTTCAGAGCGGACTGCCTTAGGAGATGAGCTTAATTTAATTATAAGGAATAAACAGAGTGCGCCTCCTGTTGTAAAGTTTTCGTTAAAACGCGACAGCCTGTATCATATATTGCCTGAATATTTGTTCCATCCATTAGACCACTACTTAGGAACAGATGGCGACACGGAAGAATTTGAAAAACGTTATAAGGAGCAAGAAGAACAGAAAGAGAAAGCCCTGACCTATTTCAAGCCTTTTGATCAATACTACCAAAATCTGAGGATTAAATACCAACACTGGCTTAACGAACATATATTCTCTGGAAACCAGTTCCTTTCAGATTTTATTACGGCAGGCCAAAGGGTTGACATCGCTAATTCATATATCAAGGCTGTTTATCAGTGCATTCCTTGGCTTAGGAATTTTAGAGGTAATGATGACATGGTCAAGGCAGCCTTGGGATACGCTTTTGAAGGACATGCTGAAATTCAAAAAACAAAAGTTGAAGTGACGGAAGCCTTATCCGAGAATATTCATTCGAATTTGAATGGGACATTGGATGATTTATATTGTGGTTCCACAATTATAACAAGGGTATATGTATGGAAAGTTTTCTATCAAGTAAAGATAAAAACGGGTAAGCATTTGAGTGAGTTAAAACAACAAATCGAAGAATTTTCTACGTTCTTTTCCCAATGGTTTTTATCGGTGGAAGACAAACTTGAAATAACTTTTGGCGACAGATGTGCTTTCCCGGAACTGTCTGATGCCAGAATTGAAGAAGGAGTTTTCTTAAATTATAGTACACAATTGATATAACTTTATCTATGGTGAATAAATATCGAGTAGATTGGCAAGCAGGGATGCGGCTGACCGATGAAACGTTTCGTATGTCGGACGAATATTACTTGTCTTGCCTGCAACCATTATACGCCGCATTGGTTAACGGAGACTATGGATTTCTTGAACTGCCGATTTTCCGGTATGAACAGCCGGAAACAAGTTTGTCGGTAACAGAACTGCAAGCGAATGCCATCAGTCGGTCTGGAAAGCTGATCCAGTTATCTTTTTCACGGGAAGAGAGGAGTTTGTTTCAAAACATTCGTCTACCCGAAACAACAGAACCGTTAATCTTATTTTTGGATAAGACTTCAGATAAAACAATCAAGGTATCCTGCAATGACACTTCTGTACCCCTTTGCGATGCTGATTATCAGTTACTGGTAAAGCTTGAGAGCGAGCATTATAATAATCCGGATGCCGTTCCGTTTGCCCGCTTTGTCTATAGACACGGATGGAGCATGGATGAAGCTTTCGTTGCTCCATGCATTTCATTGCGTTCCAATGGGGCACTTTTGCGTGCTGCCGCAAACTATGCAGTGGAGATAGAAGCTCTTGTCAATGCATTGAAAGATGCCGTCAACACAGAACAATATACGTTGGTAATGGCTGCTATTCCTGCATTGTGCCGCATCGCTATTGAAGTAGAGAAGGAAGCCGACTGTATGACACCTCGACATTTGATAACTCTTATGCAGGAAGGCATACAGGTATTGCTGACATTGATAAGTATGGAAAAGGATATCACAGTTCCTGAAACAGAGAAATGCATGGCTTTTGTTGAGTCTCATTATACTCCTTATGTAATTTCAGAGATGGTACATGAAGGTATCCGGTTGACGCACCTGCTGATAAGTTTGCCGCAACTTTTCAGGCAGAAAACGGCAGTTGTGGCGGAGGCAAGACTGGAGTCGGAAGTGGTAAGGCCACCACGCAGGATAGTAGGCAGCACTGATAGCATTCGTAAAAAGCACCATTAATCTTATAATCATAGGCATGCATTATAGTGATTCTCCCATACGTTTCGTAAACGACGAGCAGTTGAACCTTCAGATTGACCGACCATTGTCTAACGTGGTTTCTGTCATCGACAACTGGGTAGATACCGTAGTGTTTACCAGCATACGGCGCTTTAAGGCTGATGAAGAATTTGGGTTCAGTTTTTGGGATAATGAATTTATTGCCATGAATTTGGTAGATTTCAACCATGGCGCTGATTTTAAGATTGTGAAGCGTAAAAACAACCGGGAAGAAAAGGTGCAGATGTCGAGAGCCGGTATCAGGCAATGTGAGAGAAGTGTGCGCGACAGCATTTTGTATTACATCCCATACCTAAAGAACTTGGAAGTGGAAGTACAACTTAGCATGGAGAAGAATAAGTTTTCCCGTCGGGGTGAAAATAGCAAATATGTGGTCAGGGTTTTGGTTAAGGGACGATTGACTTACAATGAATTTGTCGGTACACGCGAAGGTGAGTATCAGCGTGAAGTGGAATTTTTTATGGATCCGTTTTTAAATAACAAATAATGGATGTAAAGGTAAGAAACAAGGTTGCTGAGATACAGCAGGCGTTGGAACAGGATGAGCAGCGCATATCGCTATCCGATCCTGTGGCAAAGATGATGCTTGTCGCTTTGGCCCACCAATCTTGTGAGATAGAACGAAAGATGGATCAGACGGTAGAAAGACTGTCTGAACGTTTCTGTGACCAGGTGTTATTACAGAGCAACCTCAAGGCACAACCTGCAGTTACAGTGCTTAGTATCGGCAACGGGCGCGAATGTACACCTTATTTTATTGACGAAAATGATGCGTTTACCTACAAACCCACCAAGTGTAATTATCGTCCGATATTCAAGACGCGCATCGTGCCCGGCAGGCTGATGGCTTGCTTCATGAACAATACTCTGCTGCAACCTGATAAGCAGCCCGTTCAAGCGACATGGCCGGACAACCGGTATAATAAAGAGTTGTGGTTGGCATTTGATGCGGCAGGGGAAGTTAATACGCTGGAGGATGTCATGATTGCTTTGTCACATCCATTGCCAGACGATAGTTTGACGGCTGAAGTGGGAGATGTGCAGATCCCCTTGTCTTTGGTTATGGAAGATATGCCTCGTACGCTAAATTCAAACTTCATGCTGGCTGAATTCTGGAAAAAAAGTTTGGTATACTATGGTCTGTGGTTGTACCGCTTTGGGAAATGTTCCAATAAGCGTACGCTGCATCGCGGAGAAATCCCGGCTTGGATTATGGATTCGTATGCACAGGAAATCTTGGAGCCTTTTATAGGCAATCGTTTTTTGTGGATACGAATCAAAACAGACCGGGGGATTTCATTGCCACTTGACACGGCCATTTTATTGAATTGCATTCCAGCTGTAAATTATGACATCCAAGATGTGAAACTGAATTATAGCGAACCTATTCAGCGTTTAGAAAATGATAAAACGGGCACTTATTTTTTAGATGTGGTGCAAAATCAAGAACAGGCACAAGATTTCTTTATACGTGATTTCGATGTCAACCAATATGATAATGAACGGATTCGTGAAGATGTAACCAATCTTTATCGTCATTACGTAAACGATTATTTTGCCTTTGTAGACAGCAATTCATTGCACGACGGAGCTACACTTCGTTCCTTGCGTCAGTCAATGATGCAGGTTTACGATTCATTGGATGAATTCCGTTCGGGAAATGTCCGCCGATACGGAGGAACATACGCCATTCGTAACCCTCGGAACAACCAGCAACCCATGGTGCTGACCTATTTCACAACCAATGGCGAACGGGGAAATCTTCTAAGACGTGGCGGAAGATTAACATCAACAAATGCCGCTGTAGGGGATGTTGAAGCGTTGATTGACGCAACAGGAGGACGCAATAAAGTCAGAGATATAAAGACACGCAAAGAATTGGCAAGGCATATTGTGAACAGTAATGACCGTTTGTTCACCAAAATGGATTTGCTGCAATATTGCAAAATGGAGTTTATGCGTGCTTTTGGAGAAGAAGCCATAAGCTATTGCAACATATCTCTATCTGAAAGCAATGTTCCTGTTGACAGACATATAGAGAAATGCATTAATGTGCATTTTCAAATCCTCTCCGAGTCATTGAAAGAAGAGATAAACAAGTCTGATTTTTTTGATTACTTGAAAATTAATATTGAGTTGAGAAAGAGTTTTTCTTGTCTATTAATAATTTTTATATAGTAGCCTTTTGATATGGAGCAATTGTTAGGCTATCGAATATATCAAACGAATAAAGTCGTATCCGTTCGCTGGGTACAACAAAAATTAAATCGGATTATGCAGACACAAATCCGTGAAGATGATAAATTGGGTCCTGAAACTATATCATTAATCCGTAGGTTTCAACAAAGTCGAAATTTAACTCCAGACGGTCAAATTGGACCTTTGACATTAGAAGCTCTAATGGATGCAGACCCGTGGAAAAATAAAAAGGCAGAAACAGCCAAAGAATCCAATTATGATAAGATTACCAATATAATTGATAACATAATAGACGCTTTGGACGAGGCTTTTTACAACAATAAGGGATTGGTAGGTCTTAGTTTCTTTACCGGAAGCGATAGTGTAAAAGATTTAAAAGTAGGAGCAACAGATCGTCATAGCTTAAGTAGGCTTTACAATAAGGCACTAAATGAAAAAGACTTCTTTAAGAAGAAAATAAAAGCTATGCCAGAGTCATACATAAACTTAGGTAAAGAGTTAAATAACACCAAAAGTTCGGCGCGAAAACTGCAAATTCAAGAACAGATGAAAAGCATTAGAGTTAATCATCTTAGAGAAGTTTCTACGGCAAAGAAGAGAGCTAATCAAATAGTAGAGACCATAAATAAAGTCAAGAATATAGGAACAACTTTAAACGAATGCATTCCAAAAATAATGTCATTTTTGAAGCCATTAGGAAAGATTTTTAAAGTTATAGAATGGAGTTCGGTTGTGGTTTATATAAAAAAAGGGTGGACGTATTTTTCTGAAGGCAAATGGATTGATGGATATGAGTATTTATGTAAGGCTTTTTCTAAAATATTAGAGATTGGCATAATGGCACTCGCTACTTCAGCAGCAGTCGCGGGTACAGTAGCATTATGTGCAACAGCTGGTTTAGGAACCGTAGCAACAGCAATAGCGGCATTGGCCGCTACTATCGTTGTCGCTATTATAATATTCTGTATATCATACTTTTGGAACAAATATATTGAATATTATTTTGATAATTTATAGCAAATATGATACAATGTAATAATTGTGGCTACCCCGTAATAAACGGGATGCACGCTTGCCCGAATTGCTTGGCAGAAATGCCTGACGAGATTGTTGCTCCTGTAGCAGCGACAGAAGAGGAATGGTATGACGAGGATGAAATACCTTGTTGCACTTTACGGCCAATTTCGCTACCGGGTGAAAGAGAAATGACTGAAAAAGTTTACGATGAAGGTGCTGAGGTCTATCTTTCTCGTCAGAATACCGTTTCGCATGATACGACCATTGATGATGAAGAGCAGGCTTGCCTATTCTTCTCGGATGGTCATTGGTTCATAGAAGACCGTTCCCGTGATAATTCAACATACGTTCATGCTGGAGCTGGTATAAAACTTGAGCCTGGTGATATAATAAGAATGGGAGATCGATTATTTGAGTTTAATATCAAAACAAGAAATAAATAATAGTTATGGTGATAGGTGATATTTTATTTAAAATGAGAAACTTGGCTATAGATTCGGCTTCTCAGATGAATTTACCAACGTATTATTCTGATTTATATTCTATCAATACAACATTGGATTTTGATATTGTTCAGTATATAAAGAAGCTTACAAAAATTATCATAACCCACTTCCCTGGCATTGATAATAATGAAGCTTTTAGTACTGCGTTATATGCGGCATATTATGAGCTGCAAAAAAAGGATAATCAGATTCTGAAAGAACATTTAGCGAAAATCGGCTCTTTAAACAGGTTCATGAGTTATTATCGTAGTGCTTGTAAAAATCCCTTTGCGTAATTATTATGGTAAACAATACAGTTCAACGCTGCGATTTTCGCATGCACGATATGGTAGATGGGAAGTTCCGGGTAGAAAGGGTACTTAATTCCACCCGGACTGACCAAAAGTTTAAGGTGAATGACACGTCCGGTAATGAATACATCTTGAAGTTGCTAAAGCTTTGGGAAGTGGAACCCAGTCTTCGCCAAAAGATGTTGCTCTCGGCTGATAATGAAATAAAGAGTTGCCAGATAAAGAGCAATTACCTTACCAATATTGTACACACAGGTATGGTAAATGGCAATCCTTATCTGCTTTTGGAATATTGCAAGTCCTTGGATTTATCTCATCTTATCAGAAACCAAAGGCTGGATATCGTAAAGACTGCCAAAGAAATACTATATGGATTGCGAGACCTGCACAAATCGGGGAAGGTACACGGCCAGCTAACTCCGGAAAACATCCTTATAGCTGATGGCAATCGTGTCAAGTTAACCAATTATGTAATACTTGGCGGCAGAGCCAACTTATTGGCGAGCAAGAATAAGACACTGCATTCGCATTTCATTGATAAGGCATTGGCTTATCAGGCTCCAGAACTTTACCGATTAGAACGATATGCTACTATACTTCCATCGGTTGACATATTTTCTTTCGGCGTGATATTGTTCTTTATGCTGACCGGTGAATTGCCTTATGGGAAGTTGGTTACAGAATCAGATTGGATACATTATCAGACTCGCGTACAAAGCGATGACTGGAACAGAAATATCTTATTCCGAAACGAACAGCGGGAGATGTGGATGAACATATTGGAAGCATGCTTGTCTGCCGATCCTCACAGCCGTGCAGGAAGTGTTGATGAATTGTTGGAGAAACTTCCAGGGAATGAATATCCATATATTGCCGTACAAGGTAGCCAAGTAGAAGCTCCAAATGCAATATTAAATGGTATCATGCTTCATGTGATGCAAGGAAATGACTGGGGAAAATGTTATCGTCTGCCGGAAATCATGCCGTCACCCAAAAGAATTATAACCTTGGGGAGAAAAGATGACTCCATATTCAACCAGATTCAATTATCCGAACCTGTTTCTTCGTATATATCCCGTCGTCATTGCACGCTTGAATGGGATGATGAAACTGAAACGTGGTATCTTCGCGATGGGCAGTGGGATAAAGAGGTACAAGGGAATTGGGCTCGGTCTTTGAATGGCACGTACATTAATTCAAAGGAAGTCACAGAAGAGGGAAGTAAAATAATTCCCGGGGATATTATATCTATAGGTAATGTAAAACTGAGAGTAGAAGCATATTAAAATTAAATGAATGTTCACAATTTGCCAATTTGGCCACGTTGAAAATGAAGATATACTTCGTTGGCCGATGAAGTATATCTTCGTAGGCAGTTGCAGTATATATTAAACTGCTGATGAAGTATATCTTCGTTCTCAGAGGGCATATATTGGCCGAATGCGGACATTCATATAAAATTACATTTCAAATGAATATCATAAGACTACAAGGCGAAATAGAAAAGCGGAATGGTATATATTATGAATATGATACAGATGCTATTCCTTTAGGAGAGGGAGGCATGGGGCGTGTATTCAAAGGATTCCGTGTAATAGAAAGAACAGGAGAAAAGATGCCTGTCGCGATTAAGGCTATCTATGAGAATATACCTGAACATGTTGTCGAACGTGCCAGAAGGGAAGCCAATATCCAATTGGAGAATGACAATCTGATACGGATGTACGGTTTTGTTGAAACAACGTTCCAGACAGAAAGCGGGGGTAAAGTTAAGGTACATTACCATGTCATTATGGAATTGTTGGTAGGAGTAACCCTTGAAAACGTAATGAATGGAATTACTTGTGACCAAAATGGCATGCAGATTCCATTTGCTGCAGAAATTTACAGTCAGTATTTACAGAATCGTGATGCAGCGGTTGTTAGAATTATGAAACCCATTTTATCCGGTTTAATGGCGTTGCATGATAAGGGGTATATCCATAGGGATATTGACCCTTCGAATATAATGATCACCATAGATGGAAAGATTAAACTTATTGATTTTGGAATTTGTAAACAGATTGTTTCTCTCGGCAGTGTGGATAAGGCTCTGACTGCAACCGGTGTGTTTATGGGAAAAGTGAATTATGCCGCTCCAGAGTTGGTGCTTGGAGATGTGAAAAACCAAAGTTATACTACTGATATCTATGCATTAGGCGTTTTGCTTTATCAATTATGTACCGGTCATTTACCTTTTACAGGCACAGATCAAGATGTTTTATCAGCCAATTTGCGTGACCCATTGCCGATGAAAGATGTTCGCAATGTTGCTTTGAAAAGAATTATCCGCAAAGCTACAGACAAAATACAGTCTAAGCGGTATGCTTCTGTAGCGGAATTTAGGGTCGATTTGGAACATGTGCTAACGAATGGCAATAAAAAAAACAGAAAATTGGTTCCGCTTATGATCGGATTTGCATGTGTTGTGGTAGCATTAATTGGCGTAGCCTGTTTTCTCTTTTATAATGAGTCTGAAAAAGAAGTGGCAAAACCTACACTTAGGCAACCAACCTGCGTGGAAATGTACAATCAAGCTTTATCCTTTTTGAATCAGAAAAATAGCATTGAACTTCAAACAAAAGGAAAAGAATTACTAAGGATACTTGTTGAAGATAGCTTATTTGCGCCAGCAAAAGTAGATTATTATGTCAATCTGCTTAATTCAAACAATTCATCAGAAGTAAATTCCGGGTTTGCCGGACTATGTCAGATAATCCAAGAAGATACACTGAATAGTATAGCATTGTTTGAATGTGGACTTACATTGTCGAAAGGAAATCGCTTCTTTAATGTGCCAACCGTGCGTCAATCTTTCTTAAATATAGAAGCCGATTTGGATAAGGCCAATGATTGGTTGTTCAAAGCTATGGAAATTGATACAGCAAACTATAAGTCTGTGTATTGGGCATTTAATAATCTGATGGAAAAAAAGATTGCAGGGGATTTGCCGGCAAGTGGGGATAAATTAATTACAAAGTTATACGAAATGTTTATCAAAAGGGCTAAGGAGTCCAATGATGTGGCAACCGATATATATATAAATGCTATAAAAAGCGATACGGAAACCTTAAAAGCTTGGGGATTACTAAAATAGATTTGAATTATGAGAAAGATTTTTTTGTCATTATTATTAATCGGTTATTTCTCTGCTGTTTATGCTCAAGGATTTGCTTATGATGATAAAACCGATGTAGGAAATGGACTTTATAAAGTTAAAAGTGGTGATTATTATGGGATTATAGATAAAAATGACAATGTCATAGTCTCGATAGAATATCAGGATATATTGTTCCATGAAGGAAAAGCTTTGCTCACTAAAGATGGTTTTATCCATGGTATTGTTGATTCCTTAGGTGCTACTAAAATGTTTAATGCAGAATACAAGGTTCATCCTAAATATCGTTATATTTATGATGGATATATTATTGTTGGCGAAGATAAATGGGGATATATAGACGAAAATGGAAATCCTTTACGTATCAAGGCAAAGGGCTTTTTTTCATTAGGGAAGAAATCTCCTACTCAATTTGATGATGTGGCTCCTTTTGTAGAGAACTTTGCTGCAGTTTATACGCATAAAGATGGCTGGAGGCATATTGATAAAGAAGGAACAGAACATTACAAATTGAGGGATAAAAAAGTTAAAGTTTTTTTTCGGTCTTCTGTTTATAAGGGTGAATGTATTATTGTTACCAATGACGGCATCAAACAATATCAAGAGTCAGATGATGGAACATTTGCTGTAGTAAAAAGAATATTATCTCCTTCATCCTCATTTATAGAAAAGAACCAGGATGGAAGTTTTACCAAATTGATTTTCAAAGAAGGTATTTTAACATTAGACTCTCTTATGCGTGTTACAAAATACGAGAATGGGACTGATTCTATTATTTTTATACAACAGCCTAAAAAACACATAGTAAAAAAAGTTATAGCACCAATTGATACAATATCGCTTGAAAATGATTTGCAGGTTGGGATTGTGTCTCAAAATTTGCAAGCAAATTCGAAAGGACAGGCTCATGCTGAGATAAAAGTGAAAAATATTGGAAATGTTAAGTATGAGAATGTTCATATTTTTATAGAGTGTTCGAATGCTTCTAGAGAATGGCAAGGAAATATTGAGGCAAATTCTGAATTAAGCTTGTCTTTCACTATGCCAGCCCGCTTTTCTACTGCTGTTGTTAGGCGTAATATTGTTGTTCGTACCGTATATAATAAAGAGCAAATTGAGAAAAATTTTACAGTGGCTATAAAGCGCTATACTCCGGTACGTTCAAGGTAATAATGCCCTTATAAGCATTCTATTTTCGTAAGCACTCAAAGGGGGATGCCCTAAATTGAGTGCTTATCTATTGAGTACTAACTTTCAGGAACTTACCGTTGCTCCATGTATACACAATGGGAGCATTTATCAAATAAGATTTCAGCTTGTCTGCCGTAGTTTTATCCATATATTGAGGGGTGGTATAACTTACTGAAAGCGACAGGTCTTTGTCGGACAAGCGTACTTCCTTCAGATACATGTCTGCATTCAGGCGTAAGTTACGCAAAGAGTCGGAAGCTGTTTCAGAAAGTACAGACTTATAAAATTCATTCTCTTCAGGCAAAGTTACAAAATCTGCTGCCGGTAATTCATTCCAAGCCGTATCATAAAACTTGACCTCACTGTCGGGTACAGGACCACAATAAGTACGGACCACACACACCACTTTCACCGAATCGTTCAGCGGCAACAGTTTCATTTCTTCCCTACTTGACTTGCTGACGTGCACTAACAGGTAATCGTCTGTCAACTTCAGCATTTCCGAGGTCTGTCCGAAACGGTTTTTCACCTCCGCTTTCATGTTGCTGGCGAGAAAATCACCGAAATCTTCCCGGTTCACTTTAGTCAACAAAGGAGAAAGCGAATCGGGTAAAGCAATGTATAATGATTTTAAATCTTGTGCCTGCAAACTCATGCTGCAAAGCATACACACAAGTCCTATAATCCATTTCATCTTAACTATCGTTTTTTATTTCCCGCCAAAGATAGGGATTTCTTTCGAGCAGACAAAACTATTTAAATGAAGAATGAAGAACGCAGAATGAAGAATTCCATGCGGATGAAAATTCTTCATTCTGCGCAAAACGCGATTCTTCATTCCTCATTCTTCATTCGCTTCAAGAAATCGGTAGGGCTTTCGCCGAAGTAGTCTTTATAGCACTTGGTGAAATACGAAGGCGCGCTGAAACCTACTTCATACGTTATTTCGGCGATGGTCTTGTCGGTAGAGGCCAGCAGCGATGCGGCACGTTTCAACCGCGCGATGCGGAGCAGTTCGTTGGGCGAGTAACCGGTCAACGCCTTAGACTTCCGGTAAAGCTGGACACGTCCCAGCCCTAATTCCCCACCCAAGTCTTCCACACTCAAACCCGCATCGCCCAAACGGGCTTCAATCAACTCGCGCAGTTTCTCCACAAAACCCTTGTCCACCTCGCTGATCGACTCCTGTTTCAGAGCCGAACGGTCGGCAAAGAAGCTTTGCAGACGACGGCGGTTGTCTATCAGGTTCCGCAGGCGCACCTGCAGCAGCTTGGCACTGAAAGGTTTCAGGATGTACGAATCCGCCCCACACTCGTATCCCTGCACCTTCTGCTCGTCCATCGTATAGGCGGTGAGCATCATCACCGGGATGTGCGAGGTCTGCACTTCCGACTTCAGCCTCCGGCAACACTCCATGCCGTCCATCACCGGCATCATCACGTCGCAGATAATGGCATCGGGCACGTATTTCATCGCCTGCTGAAGCCCTTCCTGCCCGTTGGAGGCCTCCAGCACCCGGTATTCCCTCTCCAGCAGCAACCTGACATAGTCGCGCACATCCTGATTGTCGTCGATGACCAATACCGTTTCACGCCGGTCGTCTTCGCCCGCTTCCGGAGACGCCTGCACCGTTCCCTGACCGGCGGAAAGCACCGCTCCCTCTTTCAGGCTTGCCGGAACCGCCTGCTTCTCCAGCCCTTCGGCAAGCGTGCCCGCCTGCTTCATCGGCATCTCCACCGTAAAGATGGTGCCCTTGCCTTCTGCCGAATCCACCTTCACCGTGCCGCCGTGCATCTCGGTGAAAGCCTTCACCAACGCCAGCCCGATGCCCGAACCGGCATAATGCACGTCTATCTGGTAAAAACGCTCGAAGATGTGCTGCACGTGCTCGGCGGAAATGCCCACTCCGGTATCCGAAACCTGATAGCGCAGCCAGCGTGTCCGCCCGTGCTCGAATTGCGACAAGGCAAGCTCCACCCGTCCGTTCTCGGGCGTGAACTTGAATGCGTTCGACAACAGGTTATACGTTATCCGCTCCAGCTTCCCGGCATCGGCTATCATCGTATATCCCTCATCGGAAGGGGCCGCCGACACCGAGAAATGCACATGCTTGCGATAGGAAAGCGTGCGGAAAGCCTCGGTCCACTCGTTCATCTCCCCGGCGATGTCAAACTCCGAAAGGTACATCTTCAGCTTGCCGCTCTCGAACTTGCGGAAGTCGAGTATCTGATTGACGAGGCGCAACAGCACCGTCACGTTCTTATGCACGATGCGGAGCAGGAAACGCTCGTGCTCGTCCAGGTTCCGGCTCGCCTCCAGTTGGTCAATAGGGTCGGCGATCAGCGTAAGCGGCGTACGGAAGTCGTGCGACACGTTGGTGAAGAAAGCCAGCTTGGCATGCGTCGCCTCTTCCAACTGCCTGGAAAGGCTGATGAGCTGGTCGCGCTGCGCCTCCAGCTGTTTCTTCTGCTCGGACAGCTCCACGTTCAGCCGGTTCTTTGTCCAGAAGCCCCGCACGGCGACAAACAGGGCGATGCCGAACAACGCCAGCATCACCACGCACGTGTACAACAAAACGCGCTGCGAAGCGTAACGGGTGAGGAAATGGTTTATCCGCTTGTCCAGCATGTCTATCTTCTCGTCCAGCTGGCGGATTTGCCCGGTCTGCATCCGCATCACCCGCGCGTTCCCCTTGTTGACCAACGCCGAAGAGAGCGCAACGTCGTGCTCGTAAGGCTTCCCCGTCAGGATAGCCATCGCCGTCTGCATCACCCGGTCGCCGCCGGTAGGATAAATAAAGGTGGCGTCGAGCTGCCCGCTTGCCACCTGCTCCACGCCATATCCCTCGCCCGCCAGCGCATCGATGCCCACAAACAGCATTTCCTTCTCGCGCCCGTACTTCACCGCCGCCTCGTAGGCACCTGCCGCCATGCGGTCGTTGTGCGCAAACACCATGTCTATCTCCGGAGCGTGCGTCAGGAGCGAGTCGAACACCAGGCGCGCACGGTCGCGCCTCCAGCCGGCATCCACCGAAGCCGTCACCCGTATGTCGGGATACTCGCGCAAAGCGTCCGTCATACCCCGGTGGCGTTCCGCCGCAGGCGTAGAGCCGCGCAGCCCCGTCACCTCCACCACCCGTCCCTTGCCTTGCAGGCGCGAGGCGATGTATTCGCCCACGTTGTAACCAATGGCATAATTGTCGGCGCCAATATACGCCGTATATTGGTTGGAGTGTATCTTCCGGTCGACCAATATCACCGGAATCCCTTTGCTGTATGCCTTCTCGATAACCGGCGTAAGGACATCCGCCTCGTTGGGCGACACCACCAGCAGGTCCACCTTGTTGCGCATCAACAGTTCGATGTCGTGTATCTGCCGCTTGTTGTCATCGCCCGCGCTGCGGAACACCACTTCCGCCTCGGGATAAAACAACGCCTCGCGCGTGATTTCCCGGTTCATCTGCTCGCGCCACTCGTCGTCGCTGCACTGCGACACGCCGATGACGTACCGCCGTTGCTGTCCGGAGCATCCCGCCAGCAGCGCCAGTAGCAGAAACAAGCTTACCAAGGATATGCAGTTGTGCCTCATCGTATCATCCGTTTAAGTTCTTACCGATGCGAAGATACGCATTTCCGGCGTAATTTTCACCACAGATTGCGCAGATTCAGAAAATTAATTGACCGCTCCGCATAATCCGCAACGAATAAATCGCTACCTTTGCGGCAGAATCCATAAAGAGAAAGGAAAAGCTATGGCAAGACCCATCAAAGAAACCCCGATACTCTTCGGGGAAGACGCACGGCGGTTCGAGGAGCGGATGAAGCAAGTCCGCCGGGAAACGCCGGAAGAAAGAGAACAAAGACTGGCTGATTATGCGTTATTTTTAAAGATGCTCGATTTGGGCGAACGTACAAAAAAGAAAAACGTATGAAAGCCAGCCTGCAAACGCCCTTCTCTTCTTACATCGTACGCAAGTTGGGACCTGAAGAAAAAGTAAAATCGTTCGATTGCGGCGATGCCGACTTGAACGATTTTATTTTAAATGAATCCGGATTCTACCAGCAAGCCTTATTGGCGGTTACTTATGTGTTCGAAGCGGCAGATGATGAAAACCACGAACACATAGCTGCATATTTCAGTTTGGCAAACGACCGCGTGTCTATGTCTGATTTTCCCACTAAAACGGAATTCAACCGTTTCCGGAGACATCGGTTTGTCAACGAAAAACGGTTGAAAAGCTATCCGGCTGCAAAAATTTGCCGTTTGGCTGTCAGTCAAGAATTAAAAGGACAACACATAGGCGAATTTATAATAAGGTCTATCAAAAGTTACTTCCTCGCCGACAACAAGACCGGCTGCCGTTTCCTCACGGTAGACGCATACGCCGCCGCCATACCTTTCTATTTCAAGCAGAAGTTCGTGCCGCTGACGGCAGAAGACGAGGGAGCCGCCACACGCTTGCTCTACTTCGATCTGAACGACATCGCCGATTAGAACAATCTCAACCCATGCAGTAAACCGGAACAACAATGAAGACACGAATCTTAGGAATGCTCCTGTGCCTGCTCTGCCTGCCGGGCTGCGGAGACAAGGCACAAAAGAGCCACAAAACAGCCGGTTCCGTCCAACAGGAGCAAGCGGACACCATGACTCTCGGCACGTCCGGCTTTCCGAAAGAAATCAAGAAGGCATGGCGCGTCAGCCTGCAAGACAGCATGGTGTATGTAACTCTGATGAATACCGCAGAAGACGGTCGTGAGCTGCAAATGCCATACGGCGTTTTCCCCTGCGAGGTCTTTCATTACGGAAACGGGAGATGGAAAAACGTGACCACCCAACTCGCTCCGTCCGAACAGCATTATAAAAAGAAAGAAGCCTCCACGTCTTACCCTTTCGATTTTCTTCGGGAAAGCGCCCCTGATGACCCCAGCCACATTTATCCCATCCCCAAGCCGGAGACGGAACTTACGGGATACAATTTGGTGGAACTCATACGAACCATTCGTCCGAACGAAACGGCACACTTTTCTTTTCCGCTCTACAACGGCACGACCGATTCGATAGAAAAAGGGCTGTACCGCCTTACCTTTTATATCGACGGAAAGCCTTGCCACATCGTCTTCGAACTCTGAACTGAAATACCGTTAACCGTCACGCCGATTTACAATCCGGCGTAAATGAGTATAAGGAACCGAAGGTCGACAAAGTCAATTTTAATCCGCTCAGCAGATACCTAACAGAAAGCGGTAACTTAGTCGTTTACCGGATTAAAAATCCTCATACTCGATGCTTGCGGATTGCAAATCCGCAAAAACGGGAGCTTCAGTCACTCAAACCGTACCGTCCACCTCTTTAAAAAATTCACAGGCTTACCCTTTCGTGTTGCTGGAGCAGTGAAACGGGGCAGGTCGGCTATTACTTTGCAGGCAATGGAATCCATACGGGCGGCTACATTGGGACTGGTACCGTTCTCTTCCGCCGATTTTTCAATGATTACCTGACGGACATATCCTTTTTTATCAATAAGGAAAGCAACATCCACTATTCCTTTTCCAAGGTGTACATCGGCTAACTTCTTTTGCACATAATTCTTTAGGTCTATCGATAAAAGCGGATTTTCGGGATCGGAAGTATGTACAGGAAATATGGGGTCTGTTGCATAATTATAAATTGTATCTTTGCCTATCACATAATACGGAGGTGCAGTGTATAAAACGCTGGCTATAAATTCATCCTCCTTTACCGTATCTGCAGATTGAACATTTTGTTTTTTCCCTCCTTGGCAAGAAAGCAAGACAAGCGATAACAATAAAAAGAGAATCGTTTTCATAGGCACAAAATTTTATACGGACAAATCTACAAAAAATTATCAAATTCTTTTGGAATTTCCGTTTTCTCCCTCTAACTTGCCGTGCAAATGAAATAAAAAAATATTGAATATCACCATAGTAGAGACGATGTGCACATCGTCTCTACATAAACGCAGATTGGCGCGGATTCACACGGATTGTTTTTTATTTTTAATCTGCGGAAATCTGCGCTAATCTGCGTTTCCTTATTATTCTGTGGTGAGTCCTTCCGTCAGCCGTACAGGCAATACCGGCATCGCGCCGTTCTGGGTGCAGACGAATGCCGAAGTGGCTACCGCCAGCCGGTGCGCCTCGTTTACGGGCAAGCCACGCAGGATAGAGGCAACGAAAGCGGCGGTGAACGAATCGCCTGCACCTACCGTGTCGGCAACCTCCACCTTCGGGGTCTCTACAAACGACACCTCGCCCGGCGTGAAGACGTAGCTGCCGTTGACGCCGCACGTCAGGATAAGCATCCGCAGGTTGTATTTGGCAAGGAGAATCCAGCACTTGTCCTGCAGGTCGATGCCCGGATAGCCGAACATGCGGCTGATGGTGACCAGCTCCTCGTCGTTTATCTTCAGGATGTTGCACTTGCGCATCGACTCGCAGATGATTTCCTTGGTATAGAAGCCCTGGCGCAGGTTGATGTCGAATATCTTGTACTGCCCCTCGCCGTCGGGCATTACGTCCAAGAAGCGGTTGATAGTCTCGCGCGACACCACGCTGCGCTGTGCCAGCGAGCCGAAACATACGGCGCGGGTCTGGCGCGCCAGCCCTTCCAGTGCCGGAGTGAAGGGGATGTTGTCCCACGCCACGCCCTCGCGGATGTCGTAACAGGGCACGCCGTTGCGGTCCAGTTCCACCTGCACCGTACCCGTGGGATAGGGCACGGTCTCTATCATGCAATTCAGTTTCTTTTCATGGAAATTCTTCAGAATCTCCACGCCCAACTCGTCTTCGCCTACCGCGCTCACCACACGGCTGTCCAGTCCGAACTGCGATACGTGATACGCAAAGTTTGCCGGCGCACCACCTATTTTCTTTCCTTCGGGCAGCATGTCCCACAATGCTTCGCCCATTCCTACTACGATTGTATTGTTCATGGCTTTTAAGTTTTTAAGTTTTTGAGTTTTTAAGTTTTTGAGTTCTTGAGTTTAAGCATTTTGTCAAATTGCATGTAGGGGCGTATCGCATACGCCCTGAAAGCATCCGCATGGATTAGTGGACGTATTCGGGCGTATGCGATACGCCCCTACAAAACTTACAAACTCAAGAACTTAAAAACTAACGCTTCAGTTTAAACATATAAATAATCAGATAAATCACTCCTGCCGTCATCACCGCCACGGCACCGCTCTGACCAACGGCATCGCTGGCAAAGCCCATCAGCAACGGGAAGACCGTGCCGCCGAACAGGCCCATTATCATCAGACCGGATATCTCGTTCTTCTTGTCGGGAACGGCAAGAAGGGCTTGAGAGAAGACAATGGAGAACACGTTCGAATTGCCGAAGCCGATAAGGGCAATGGCAATGTAAATCACCGTCAAGTCAGTCGATACGAACAGCAGCACCATAGCCACCAACATACACGCCACGCTGATGCCCAAGAAAGGTTTCGAAGCCACCTTCTGCAGGATGACCGCCCCCGACAAGCATCCCAAGGTACGGAAGATGAAGTAGAGGCTGGTGGCAAAGCCGGCATCGTCGAGCGGCATTCCCAAGCGTTCCATCAGAATCTTCGGAGCGGTGGTGTTGGTGCCCACATCGATACCCACATGGCACATAATGCCTAAGAAGCAGAGCAAGATGAACGGACGCCCTAACAGCCGGAGGCAACTGACGAAACCCGAAGCCTTGTCGGGAGCCTCTTCCTCAATCGGAGTGGCAGAAAGCCACAGGACGGCAATGACCGCCACCGCCATATAGACGGGGAACAGCACCCGCCAGCCCATGCCGAACTCCGGTATTGCCTGCGTGGCTCCCCACATGGCGATATAAGGAGCCAGAAACGAGGCAATCGCCTTGACAAACTGCCCGAACGTGAGCGAGCTTGCCAATTTGTCGCCCGTGATGATGTTGCTCAGCAACGGATTGAGCGAAGTCTGCATCAGCGCGTTGCCGATGCCTAACAGAGAGAACGAGCAAAGCATAATGCCATAGCTGTCGCCGAATATCGGGAGCAGCAGCGACACAAAGGTCACAGCCAAGCTAAGCACCACGGTATTCTTCCGCCCGATGCGGTTCATCAGCACACCCGTCGGCACGGAGAATATCAGAAACCAAAAGAACACCAGCGAAGGGAAGATGTTGGCTTCGGCATCGCTCAGCCCCAAGTCCGCCTTCACGTAATTGGAAGCGATTCCCACCAAATCGACGAAGCCCATTGCGAAGAAGCAGAGCATCACGGGAACCAGCTTGCCATATTTGATTTGTTTATCGATAGTCATGTTTTCAAGTTTATAGTTAAGAGTTAATAACGCTTTTGATGTAGAAACGTCACATCACTATTCATTATTCATTATTAATTATTCACTAATTAAGCCGATATACCGTCATCGACTTCACGCTGAAGCTGCCGCGTCCCGACACGAACGACATCTTGTTGTAAGGTTCGGAAGGGAAGACCTGATTGGTCATCACAAACTTGCCGCCCTCTCCAAACGCTTCGATGCTGGTACGGTCGACAAACAAGCGCAGGTTAATCTCATCGGTATCTGGAACAGGCGCTACCGTCAAGGCTGGAAATTCGGGACTGAAATCCGTCTTCCCGCTCTCGGTGCGGTCCATTACGAACTGCTTGCGGGGCACATCGTAATACATCGCCACCTTTTCGCCCTTCGTGTTCTCCAAAGTGAAGCTGATGCGCGAAGCACCGGCATTTTTGATAGTCATATTGATTTCGTATGCCCCTTCGTTGTCCGCTAACAGAATCGGGATTTCATACGAATCTTTTACCTTGAACGGAGGAATAATCGTGTTTTCCTTCCGTGCTTTCTCTATTTCGGGCGAGGGAGCACAGCGCAACAACAGTTCGCCGTCTTGGCGATACAGGGTCAAGTCGCGGGCAATGGTATTCGAACCACGGTATTGCAGCGTAGGTAACACGCCTTGATACTGCCAGTTGCTCATCCAGCCCAAAGCGATGCAACGCCCGTCTGGCGCATTGTTGAAAGTCACTGTGGCGTAGTGGTCTTTCCCCCAATCCATCCATTTGGTCTGTGTAGGAGCTTCGTTGACGAACTTCTTCCCGTCGAACGTTCCTACAAAATACTGGGCAGCATTACCTCCGAACGGTCCGCCCGGATTGATGTTGCATATCAGCACCCAACGGGTTTCATCGGTGCCTTCCACGGGCAGTTCCACCAAGTCGGGACACTCCCATACGCCTCCGTGCGCGCCTTGCTTGGCTCCGAAGCTGCTTTCATACTTCCAGTCTTTCAGGTTCTTCGAAGAATAGATATCCATCTCCTGACCTCCTGCCAGTATCATCACCCAATGCTTGCCGGGCGCATACCAGAATACTTTCGGGTCGCGGAAGTCGCGCTTCTCGGATGTAACAATCGGATTGTTTTCGTATTTCGTAAACGTCTTCCCGTTGTCGGTGCTGTATGCCATACTCTGCATCTGCACATCGCCCCACGGGCTGGGCTTCGCCGAAGTGTAGAAAGCAATGACAGCCCCTTCGCCGAAACCTGCCGTATTCTCATAATCGACTACCGATGAGCCACTGAATATCGAGCCCCAGGCATCGGGAGTAATGGCATCCCCTTCAAACTTCCAGTTCACCAAATCGGTCGTTGTGGAATGTCCCCACGTCATGTTTCCCCAAGTGGAACCATACGGATTGTGCTGGAAATACAAGTGATACACACCGTCTTTGTAGAACATCCCGTTCGGGTCGTTCATCCAGCCGTATGCCGGCGTATGGTGATAAAGCGGACGGAACTTCTCGCGGTTCGTCGTATCAAACGTGTCCGACAGCTTCATCTTCTTCCAACAGATAGCCGATTCGGGCATCCCCTGCACGTCGAGCGACAAATCCTTACCTACGTATGCCGACAAGTCGAGCGGCACATAGTAATCCACCTTCTCGCGGGCAAGGCGGATGTTGATGACGCTGCCCACCGTCTGGTTATTAATCACAAAATAAATCTTTCCTTCGGGCGCATTGTCCTGCACCGGAAGCAGCAGATACTTCTTCGCTTCCTTAATCTGAAGGATATTCTGTTCACTCACCAAATGGCGCACGTCGATAGACGATTCCGCCATACAAGTTATTGAAGCAAGCCCCATAAACGTTCCTAAACACAACGTTTTCACGGTATCGGCAATGCCTTGTTTCTTTAAGGTAATCATTGTTTTTAAGGTTTTAAATATGAACAACTAAAACTAAACTATCTCGGTCCACATGTCACAAAGTTACGCTTCCATTCGCTTCCAGTCTGTAAAAATCGTTTCAAATGCCAGCAAATTTGTTACGTTTGCATGAAATGAAACATTTATCTTATCATACCTATTGAGTTTTTTCTGCCACAGGAACGAATCTTTTTAACGGTGCGGACAGAAATCACTTCCTGCCCGCACCCCAACTAACCTTTCTTTATGCGTAACCATTAATCAAAAACAGTCATTATTCGTACCCCTTGTTTTGTGTATACAAACCGGGGATATAGAACATCTGATTATAAGGAATCGGGAAGAACTCGTTCTTTCCAGGCGTATAGTGCGCATCCTTATAATAAGCTCCGTATGTTTGCTCTACCGTTTCGCCGGATTCATTCGTATAAGTATATACCGACTTCTGTTCACTTGCGAAATAAGCATTCAAGGTTTGTGAAGCAATGCCCCAACGACGCAAATCGAAATAACGTCCGTTCTCCATTGCCATTTCCAAACGACGTTCCCAACGCAGACACTTACGGGCAACTTCTTTATTAGCAAAGTATCCAGCCGGATAAAGAGCGATTTCACACTGGTCGGCAGCGTATGCGATATGCTTGTCGATTGAATTTGCTGCACGCTGGCGGATGGCATTAATGATGTCTTCCGCTTCACTCAAGCGGTTCAGTTCAATCAAAGCCTCAGCACGCATCAGCATCACATCCGTATAACGGAATACATAATCGTTCATCGCAAAAGCTTGCCAAGAGCCATTAAAAGTTTCACCTTGAGAACGTTGGGGAACTTCCTTCAATGATGTATAAAAACCATATTCGTTCGGCGTGCGCGAATTGGCAGTAGTCATCGTATATTCCTCTTCATATTTATAAGGGAATGAAGGCATTCCGACGGTATGGAACAAACGCGGATCCCATTTCTGAGCGGTAGGCTGACCATTAATCGGATAATCAATCTCATCGTTATAGTCATCGAACATCGGCAGACCGTCTTTCGTCTTGAACGCATTCACCAAGTTTTGAGAAGGCTTGTGGAAGTCCCATCCGCACGACCACATTTGCCAACAACCATTTAACGTATTCGACCAATTGGCACGTCCGTAGGTTGTATGGTCATCCTCGTAATCGGAAGTCTGTACGGCAAATACCGACTCTTTGCTATTCTTATACTCCGGAAGGAAAATGTCACCGAAATCTTCCATATAACCGTATTGCGAGTTCATCACATCATCGGTATAGTCTACCACTTTCTGCATATACTCATTATTGATATAGTCTACTCCTGTAGTAGCTTCATAGCCGTCTCCCCAAGCCAAATTCAGATAACACTTAGCCAAATAAGCAGCAGCCGCAATCTTGTTCGCACGTCCGTCTTCACCCGGCTTTTTCACTGGCAACACATCGTATGCAGCCTGAAAGTCATCTATCACGTTTTGAAAGAGCTGTTCGTATGTCAAAGCGTCATTCCGTGTCTCTTCATACGTGTTGTTCTTGTAAACCTCTTCATCAATCCAAGGCACTTGACGGAAAACGGTAAGCAACTTATAATAGAAGTGACCGCGCAAGAACCGTACTTCTGCCACCCGTTGACGAGTCGTTTCTTCACCCAATACGGAAACGCCATTTTGTTCCAAAGCAACCAACGCACGGTTGCAACGCGACACGGCACAGAACAAACGGTACCACAATTCATCCATTTCTCCCGGAGTAGTCGGGGTCAATGTAGTCCAAATATCAAAAGCGTGATAGCCCGTATCATTCGGTCCGGAACCACCTTTCAAGCAATCGTCCGAAGTAATGTCACCATACGGAAACAAATTGAACGGATAAGTGTACCAGCAATCGCCCAACATAGCGTATGCCGCATTGACCATCGCTTCCGGCTCAGAGAAAGCCTTGTCTTCATCCACCACAGCGGTAGGATTGTAATCCAAGAAATCGTCACAGCCTGTGAATCCCATTCCTAACGTACAGGCTAAGAATAATGTATATATCTTTTTCATAATTGTGTTGTCTTTATATGATTAGAAACCTATTTGTACACCAAATGAAACTGAGGTAGCCAGCGGATAGTTCCAATCCGGGTTTTCCGGGTCGGGACACGTAAGGCTTTTGCTCTTGATGGTCAGCAAGTTCTGTCCTGATACATAGATACGGGCACTACTCATCTTAAACTTAGACAGGAACGTAGCCGGAACATTGTACCCCAACTGCAAAGTACGCAGCTTCAGGTAAGAACCGTTTTCAACGAAGTAACTTGAAGCGCGTCCTTCGTCTGCCGTGTTCGAGGTGGTCAGCATCGGAATCGTTGAACCGGTATTGTTGGTGTTCCAAGCATTCAACAAACGATTACCTTTGTTAGAACCGGCATCCGTCACACTCCAAAAATCGGTCTGGAACTTCTGATTGTTATAAACATCCTTATCGCATACGCCTTGCCAGAACATCGAAAGGTCAAAATTCTTGTAATTCAAAGCAATGTTCAATCCATACGAGAACTTCGGTACCGGATTGTAAATCCAATCTTGGTCATCCGCATTGATTACACCATTCCCGTCCAAATCTGCGTATTTAAGCCCTCCTACACGTGCATTAGGCTGTCCTGAAGCATCCACTTCCACCTGATTCTGATAAAGTCCGGTCACTACATATCCTACGATTGAACCGTATGGCATACCGGATTCAACCAAGTTCTCCGTAGAAGTGTGAGCGTATGAACCTGTCGTTGTCGAAGGTAGATAAGTCACTTTATTGCGGAAGAAGTCTGCATTGGCATTGATGTCTAATCCTAACCCGCAAGCAAGGTTTTTACGATAACCCAAAGAGAACTCCATACCCCAGTTCCGCAAAGAAGGACCGTTCAACCAAGATGCACCACCTTCACCAAGAGCACCCAAAAAAGCCGGATTAATCAACATATCATCCACATCCTTGATATATCCGTCAATCGTTCCGTATAGACTGCCATTGAAGAAAGTGAAATCTGTACCTATATTATATTGGGTAGCCGACTCCCATTTCAAATCAGGGTTGGCAAGCTGAGTGGCACGATAACCAGAAGGGAATGTACCCGAACCTTGCAAGAACAAATCGTAAGCAGTAGAAGTTACACGATCCAAGCCATAATCTACAGTGTACAAACCAAATTGCGCATTATTATCGATGGCTTGGTTACCGGTCTCACCCCAAGAAAGGCGAATCTTCCAGTCATCCATCCAATCTTTTTCCAATAATTTAGAAATACGGAAACCCAACGTTGCTGCCGGGAAAGTACCCCAGCGGTTATCTTTACCAAAACGAGAAGAACCATCACGACGGATTGTAAATGAAGCCAAAATCAAATCGTCATAATTGTAATCCACCTTTCCGAAGAAAGAAGCCAAACGGTAACCAAATTTAGCACCACTGTTTCTCATCGAACCGGTAGCGGCATTCGGCCACATATAATCGGGATCTTCCAAAGCATAGCCTTCTGAATAAGCCGTAAAATCAACCGTGCTTTCTTTCGACATTTCAGCACCGAGCAAGACTGTGATATCGTGTTTGTCTGCTACCTTGAAATTATAGTTTGCCGTATTCGACCACGTCCAGTTCACCTGATTCCGATGCGACAGGTTGGTCTTAGCAATATCATTGTTCACAATATCCGAATGGAACGTAGGAGTCATCGAGTTGATGAACGACAAATACGTGTCCAAGCCAAAATTAGAACGCAAAGTCAATCCTTTTATCGGTTTGATTTCAACGTAAGCATTACCAAACAGACGCCAGTAATCCAAATGGTTGTTGCGGTTATCGTATTGTTCACGCACCGGGTTCTGACGGTCGCTCATACCTCCCACCGGTCCGGCAAACGTAACTCCATCTTCCTCATAAACCGGTACAGTAGGAGCCATCTTCAGCGCGTTTTCCATCGGAGCACAATCCACTTGCTTCGAATAAGTCAGCGTAAAGTTCTCGCCGACAGAAATATACTTATTAATATTGTATGAAGAGTTCATACGTGCAGATATATTTTCAAAGCTGGTGTAATTCAAAATACCGTTATTCTTCTTATAGCCCAAAGAAAACATCGTAGAGTGCTTATCCGTTGCGTGTGACAAAGACAAATCGTATGTTTGCGCAAATCCGGTACGTGAAATTTCATCGAGCCAATCGGTATCCGAATACCTCATCGTTTTCTTACTATTGATATAACCATCATACAAGCCATTGACCGTATAGTTCACATAGCTGCTTGTCGCAGGATTCCAAACCGTAATCGGAGTACCCGAAGCCGCATTCAGATTTAAGCCGTAATTGCTTGCGTAAGTCACAGGGTCAAGTCCGTCGTTCAATGCAGCCTGTGCCATAGCCGTGGCATATTCGGCTGAATTCGATAATTTCATCAACGATTGGGAAGTGTAGAACTGAGCTGTCAGATTTGCGGAGAAGTCCACCTTAATCTTATCTCCCTTCTTCCCTTTCTTGGTAGTAATAATGATGACACCGTTCGAAGCGCGCGAACCATAAATAGAAGCAGAAGCCGCATCTTTCAGAACCTGCATACTTTCAATATCATTCGCGTTCAAGGAATTCAAAGCCTGATTCGTAGGCACACCGTCAATCACATACAACGGGTCTTGCGATGAATTAAAAGAACCGATACCACGGATGCGCACCGTACCTGTACCGATAGGCGAACCTGTTGTAGTGATAGTCATACCCGGAACTTTACCTTGCAAAGCCCGCATCGGGTCCATATCCGAATTGGTTTTCAATTCATCTGTAGAAACGACCGCAACCGAACCGGTCAAATCTGCTTTACGTTGACTTTGATACCCCGTCACCACCACTTCATCCAGCAACTCGGAATCTTCTTCCAACGTAACACTCATTACGCTCTGCGCTTTCAAAGTCTGAGTCTTACACCCTACATAAGAGATAGAGATTTCCGCCCCTTCTTTCACCGTTAGAGAAAACTTACCATCCATATCTGTAATGGTACCGTTCCGGTCGTTGCCAACCTCAATTACCGATGCTCCGATAACGGGAAATCCGTCTGCCTTGGAGACCACTGTTCCGTTCACTTGCAAGTTTTGTGCTTGCACCGCCGCACACCATCCGATAAGGAAGAGTGCAAATAGGAATAATCTTTTCATGCCTTCCATTATGCATTAAATTTTTAGTTGAACAAATATATGAAATTACTCGCTAATCCCAAGAGTTTTCCGTTCTTGAGAACACTGCAAATGTAGCAAGCAATGCAAAAGCGGTATAAAAGAAATGTTTCATCTTCAAGCAAATATGTTTCCATGTAACATTTTTGCTAAAAGATGAAACATAATTGATAACAAGCAAGCTATTCTGAGAAAACGTTCACGCAATCAAACGGCGTTTCTATTTATCTGCATAGTGCTTGCCATTCCAGTCCTCGCATAATCCTAAGATACCAGGACTGCAGTCCTACTACTAATAGGACTGCAGTTTCTACTCCTCAACACAGCAATCCTAATTAGGGAGGACTGAAAACGGAGTTATATGGAACGTTTCAAACAGTTTTATTCAGAAACTGTTTGAAATTATCGTATGCTGATTTGGGATGAGTTTTTGAGGCATTTCCGCTTGTGCAATGAGGAGGATAGCGGGCTATCTGACGAAGAACAGGAGCGAAAAAGACCAAAAAATCGCCCAAAGCACACACGAAAACGGATACATCAAGCCAAGAAAAACTTTTTGGAGAAATTCAAAATAGCTTCTAAATAAAAAGACGATCCTCCCTGATGAATATAAAATGAATGTCTGCAACCAGCCCCAATAATGATGCACAACTGAAGTATATCTTCACCTAAGGGGAGCATACAGGCCGGATGCAAACATTCATTCAAAATAATCTTTCCTAGAATGTATCAGCTCATCTTCGCATTGTTTCCAAACTTTGACAGGACTTTATTTCTGCCTGATAAAGATATTGACTGGTGTTCCTGAGAGCTTCCAACGTTGACGAATCTGATTTTCCAAAAAACGCTTATAAGGTTCTTTTACGTACTGCGGCAAATTGGCAAAGAACACAAAAGAAGGTATCTGCGTATTAGGCAACTGGGTAATGTACTTAATCTTGATATATTTACCCTTATTTGAAGGAGGTGGATATGCCTCGATTACAGGCAGCAACGCTTCGTTCAAACGGGCAGTAGGAATACGTGTCATACGTGCCTGAAATACATCTTTAGCTGCTTCGAGAACCTTGAAGATGCGTTGCTTGGTAAGCGCCGAAGCAAAAATTATAGGAAAATCGGTGAACGGAGCCAAACGTTTACGCACAGCATCTTCGAAAAATTTCATCACCTTGACCGACTTGTCTTCTACCAAATCCCACTTGTTGACAACCACAACCAATCCTTTCTGGTTGCGTTGAACCAAAGATACGATATTCAAATCTTGCCCTTCAATACCACGGGTAGCATCCAACATCAGGATGCAGACATCTGAGTTTTCGATGGCACGGATGGAACGGATAACCGAATAGTATTCCAAATCTTCATTCACCTTGTTTTTCTTCCGGATTCCTGCCGTATCAACCAAGTAAAAATCGAAGCCGAACTTGTCATAACGGGTATAGATAGAATCGCGGGTGGTACCGGCTATTTCGGTCACGATATTCCGCTCCTCGCCAATAAATGCATTCACAATCGATGACTTGCCCGCATTAGGACGCCCCACTACGGCAAAGCGAGGAATATCTTCGTCAATCAATTCGCCTGCTTCTTTTCTAAACTTGCTCAGTAGCAAATCAAGCAAATCTCCCGTTCCGCTTCCACTTAAAGCTGAAACACAATACGGGTCACCCAATCCTAACGAATAAAACTCGGCAGCATTGTATTGCAAATTGTTATTGTCGGTCTTGTTGGCCACCACAATAACAGGTGTTTTCGAACGGCGAAGAATATCTGCCACATCCATATCCAGATCAGTCACTCCATTCATAACATCTACCACAAACAAGATGACATCGGCCTCTTCCATTGCCAATACCACTTGTTTACGGATTTCTTCTTCGAAAATATCGTCCGAATTAACTACCCATCCTCCGGTATCAACCACCGAAAACTCCTTTCCTTGCCACTCCGACTTACCATACTGGCGGTCGCGGGTCGTACCGGCCTGCTCATTCACAATAGCCTGACGGGTCTTCGTCAGACGATTAAACAGTGTCGACTTTCCCACATTGGGACGTCCTACGATTGCTACTAAATTTCCCATATACTTCTTAAATGTTTACGGCTGTCACAGCCGAAATTAATCTAACTGATAACCAAAATTCTTGAGCTCTTTATCAGAACTACGCCAATCTTTGTCTACCTTCACAAAGGTTTCCAGATAAATAGATTTCTGGAAGAAATGTTCCAATGTTTTACGCGCTTCGGTAGCCACTTTCTTCAGAGCTTTGCCTTGATGACCAATAATAATACCTTTCTGTGATTCACGTTCAACATAAATGACTGCATTGATGTGAATGCTTTTAGCTTCTTCCTTAAAACGTTCGACCACCACTTCTACCGAATAAGGGATTTCCTTGTCATAATACAGCAAAATCTTTTCGCGGATAATCTCTGTTACAAAAAAACGAGCAGGCTTGTCTGTCCATTGGTCTTTTCCGAAATAAGGAGGAGAATCGGGCAACAGTTCTCTGATGCGCTTCATCACCACATCAATGTTGAACTTCGCCTTAGCAGATACAGGAATAATTTCTGCACTGGGTAACATGTCGTGCCATTCTTCCACTAATTTCACCAGATTCTCCTGATTGGTCAGGTCTATTTTATTGATGAGTAACAAAACTGGAACTTTTAAATTTCGCACTTTTTCCATAAAATCAGCATGTTTGTCTGCCTTTTCTATGGCATCCGTCACATACAGCAAGATATCCGCATCAACCAATGCTGACTCGGAAAAATTTAACATTGATTCTTGCAACTTATAGTTCGGCTTCAAGACTCCCGGGGTATCGGAAAACACAATCTGCATGTCGTCCGTGTTCAAGATTCCCATAATACGATGACGGGTAGTCTGTGCCTTAAACGTAGCAATGGAGATACGTTCGCCCACAAACAAATTCATCAATGTAGACTTGCCTACATTAGGATTGCCCACGATATTTACAAATCCAGCTTTATGCATACTCTATTTATTTATCTACTATACAAAAAAACGCATCGGGTCGGGATGCGTTTTCTTGTATTATATTCATTTGTTCCACGTTCAAATTTTATCACCATCATACCCCCACTTCACATACGAAGCACCCCAGGTAAATCCGGCACCAAATGCTGTGAAAATTATATTGTCGCCTTTTTTCAATTGCTTTTCATAGTCCCATAAACAAAGCGGTAATGTCCCGGCACTGGTGTTACCATAGCGCTGAATATTAATCATCACTTTGCTTAAAGGCACTTCCAAGCGAGATGCCACAGCATCAATGATACGCAAATTTGCTTGATGCGGCACAATCCAGTCAATGTTGTCCTTGCTCAGACCATGTTTCTTCGCAATCTGTTCAGTGACATCAGACATGTAAGATACAGCATACTTAAACACAGTCCTACCTTCTTGATACAGGTAATGCATCTTATTATCAATAGTGAAATAAGAAGGAGGGCATACCGAACCACCCGCTTTCATGTGAAGAAAAGGCAATCCTTTGCCGTCCGTACGCAATATAGAATCCATAATACCGAAATCCTCAGTAGTAGCTTCTACCATACAAGCTGCTGCCCCATCACCAAAAATAGGACAAGTGGCACGGTCGGAATAATTCACCATTGAAGACATCTTGTCCGCACCCACAATTATGATTTTTTTATGACGACCAGACTGAATCATACTTGCAGCAGTTTCCATTGCAAATAAAAAGCCACTACAAGCTGCCTGCAAATCAAATGCGTATGCATTCTTCAATCCCAATTTATCACACAAGATTGAAGCCGTAGAAGGGAAATGATAGTCAGGAGTTGTAGTAGCCACAATTACACAGTCAATCGAATCCGGATCAGAATCGGTTTTTTGCATCAATTGCTTAGCTGCCTTACGTGCCAAATAAGAGGTACCCAGACCTTCTTCATTCAAAATACGTCTTTCCTTAACTCCAATACGAGTCATAATCCACTCATCGTTGGTATCGACCATTCGCGACAACTCCTCGTTTGTCAACACATAGTCGGGTACATAACCACCGACTCCTGTTATTACTGCATTTATTTTCTCCATCATTTCTGTTTTTAGTTTATGAAATAATAAAAAAACAGCCGAAGAGCCGAAAGCTCTCCGGCTTTATTCTTAATTGAACTTCATAAACATTTGTTCAACAAAGCTTTCTCTCTATTCAGATTTAGAGAACAGCCTCTTTTTCGATTGCTAACTTTCCTCTGTAATAACCGCAAGCTCCACATACTGTGTGATATACATGCCATGCACCACAATTCGGGCAAATAGCCAACGTAGGAGCAACTGCTTTATCATGAGTTCTTCTCTTAGCAGTTCTTGTCTTTGATTGTCTTCTTTTAGGATGTGCCATTTTTTTAACGTTTTATTTAATTATTATCTAATATTTTTTTCAATCCATTCCATCGCGGATCAATAGTATCAAACTCTGAAACCTGACCGCTATCAGAAGCTAGAGATTCATCTTCCTCCACACACAGATGCTGATGTAAAACAGTCATCATCTCCTGATTGCATTCACCAGACTCATGCACCCGTTGCATCGGTAAACTCAACTCTATAAACTCGTATAAAAACCATGACAGGTCAATATATCCTTCTTCTTCTGGAACAATAACCCATTCTTCTTCATCAGAAAAACAGGTTCCAAACTTCACTTTCAATGTATTTATCGTATCTACAGCAATACCCACATCATCCAGACAACGATCACAAGGAACTACTGCTGTACCTACAATATGAAAATCCAGTATAAAATTTCCTGCCAATTTCCGAATATTCACATTGGCATGCAATTTACCTTTTCGTATATCAGGAGCATCTATACTTTGAAAAAAAGTATCGTCAAGATTATATTCATACGAACATGCATCTTGCATCATGTCCCTCAAATTTACCTTATATGTATCAAGCGTTTCCAAAATACAACACTATATAAATCGGGCAGCAAAGATACAAATAATAATTGATATTCCCTAATTCAAGGAATATATTTTTTCCACCTTCAATATTATATACCGGCAGAGTCAACCAGCGAGTGCAACATTACGAAATATTTTTGAAAAAGACCTCAGCCGGAGTCGAGAAATTGAGTTTTTCTCTCGGTCTGGCATTAATTTTCTTCCTGATCTTGGTT